>JAOPVD010000300.1 GCA_025966295.1 Frankiales bacterium
CGGCCTCGCCGACCTCGTTGACGACCAGCAGGTCGCAGCCCTTGCGGGCCAGCTTGGCGCGGCCGTGCTCCAGCACCGACCCGCTGCTGTCGCCGGTCTCCGCGGCGAAGCCCACCAGCACCTGCCCGGGCCGGCGGGCGTCCACCAGGGCCCGCAGGACGTCGGGGTTCTGGACCAGCTCGACGGTCAGCGTGTCAGTCTTCTTGCGCTTGCTGGCCAGGCGCTGGACCGGCCGGTAGTCGGCGACCGCGGCCGCCATCACGACCGCATCGGCGCTGGCGGCCTCGGCGAGCACGGCGTCGTGCAGCTCGAGCGCGCTGGTGACCTGGATGACCTTGGCACCCGCCGGGTCCGGCAGCCCGCTGCTGGACACCAGCACCACCTCGGCGCCGCGGGCCACGGCGGCGCGGGCCAGCGCATGGCCCTGCCGGCCGCTCGAGCGGTTGCCGAGGAAGCGGACCGGGTCGAGGTGCTCACGGGTGCCGCCGCTGCTCACCACCACCCGCTTGCCGGCCAGGTCGAGGCCGGCGCTGCCGCGGGCCAGCACCCGGCGGCAGAGCAGCGCGACCTCCTCGGGGTCGGGCAGCCGGCCCTTGCCGCTGTCGGCCCCGGTGAGCCGGCCGACCGCCGGCTCGACGACCAGCACGCCGCGGCTGCGCAGGGTGGCGACGTTGGCCTGGGTGGCGGCGTGCTCCCACATCTCGGTGTGCATCGCGGGCGCCAGCACGACCGGGCAGCGCGCGGTGAGCAGGGTGTTGGTGAGCAGGTCGTCCGCCAGGCCGTGCGCGGCCTTGGCCAGCAGGTTGGCGGTGGCGGGGGCGACCACCACGAGGTCGGCCTCCTGGCCGATCCGGACGTGCGGCACCTCGTGCACGTCGTCCCAGGTGCTGGTCGTGACCGGCTTGCCGGACAGGGCGGCCCAGGTCGGGGCGCCGACGAACTCGAGCGCGCTGGCGGTGGGGACCACCCGGACGTCGTGGCCGGTCTCGGTCAGCTGCCGGAGCAGCTCGACGGCCTTGTAGGCCGCGATGCCCCCGGCCACCCCGAGGACGACCTTGGGCACGGCGCCGGCTACGCGGTCGGGTCGGGCGCGTCCGCGACGTGCTCGTGGTGCAGCAGGCCGGCGTTGATCTCGCGCAGCGCGATGGAGAGGGGCTTCTCCTGGGGCGCGGTCTCGACCAGCGGACCGACGTACTCGAGCAGGCCCTCGCCGAGCTGGGAGTAGTACGCGTTGATCTGGCGCGCGCGCTTGGCGGCGTAGATCACCAGGCTGTACTTGGAGTCGGTGGCCTCGAGCAGCTCGTCGATGGGCGGGTTGGTGATGCCGATCGGGTTCGCGACAGTGCCGGACACGCGTTACTCCAGACTTAGGGGATCTTCAGCAAGGCTACCAGCGCGTCCGCTGCGCGCTCGACGTCGTCGTTCACGATCACGGCCTCGAACTCGTCCTCGGCCGCCATCTCGATGCGCGCCAGGTCCAGGCGCCGCCGCACCCGCTCCGGTTCCTCGGTGCCGCGGCCGGTGAGCCGGCGGGCCAGCTCGTCGAAGCTGGGGGGCGCCAGGAACACCAGGTGCGCCTCCGGCATGGCCGCCTTGACCTGGCGGGCACCCTGCAGCTCGATCTCCAGCAGCGCCGGCAGCCCGGCGGCGATCTTGTCCAGCACCGGCTGCTTGGGGGTGCCGTAGGAGTTGCCGGCGTAGGTGGCGTGCTCGAGCAGCTCGCCGGCCTCGACCATCCGGTCGTACTCGGCCTGGTCGACGAAGTGGTACTCCACACCGTCGGTCTCCCCCGGCCGCGGCGGCCGGGTGGTCACGCTCACCGACAGCCACACCTGCGGGTGCCGCCGGCGTACGGCGGCGATGACGCTGCCCTTGCCCACCCCCGACGGCCCGGACAGCACGGTGAGACGCCCGGTCAGGGGAACTCCCTCAGCAGCGCCTCGCGCTGCTTGGCGCCGAGCCCCCGCACCCGTCGGGCCGGGGAGATCTCCAGGGCCTCCATCAGCTTCTGGGCGCGGACCTTGCCGACGCCGGGGAGCGCCTCGAGGACGGCGACCACCTTCATCTTGCCGACGGCGTCGTCGGTCTCGCCGCTGTCGAGGACGTCGGCGAGGCTGGTGCCGCTGGACTTGAGCCGGACCTTGAGCTCCGCCCGCGCCTTGCGGGCCGCTGCGGCCTTCTCCAGGGCAGCGGCACGCTGCTCAGGCGTGAGGGGCGGCAGGGCCACGCGGGGTTCACCTCGGGCAACGGGTCGGGCGGTGGTCGGGAGGGCGGCGCGACCGTAGCGACTCGGCGGCCCCCGGAGCAAAGCCGGGGGGTCGGGACCACCCGATCGGGGCCTCAGGAGGGGGCGTATCGGGGCGAAGTGTTCACCCGAGAACCGGCGTACCGTGCGCCTTCGGACCAAAGGCCTGCAGGTGGACCCCGCACGGCCGCGGCGCCCGACGTCCGGCCCAGCCGTCGCGGCGGCCCTGCCCCGTCAGCTCAGGCTGGCCGCGATCTCCGCGGCGGCGGCACCCGGGTCGCGGGCGCCGGTGATGGGCCGACCGATGACGAGCAGGTCGGCGCCGTCGGCGAGGGCCTGTTGCGGCGTCGCCACCCGCGCCTGGTCCTGCGCGTCCGCGCCGGCCAGCCGCACCCCGGGGGTGATGAGCACGACACCGGGGCCCACCTCGGCGCGCACCGCCGCGACCTCCTGCGGCGAGCAGACCAGCGCACCCGCGCCGGCGCCCACGGCCAGCGCGGCGAGCCGGCGTACGGCGTCCAGGGGCGGGCCGGCCAGGCCGACGGCGTCCAGGGCCTCACCGGACATGCTGGTCAGGACGGTCACCGCCGCGATGGTGACGTCCGGCGCGGCCTCGACCGCTGCCCGCACCATGTCGGCGCCGCCACTGGCGTGCACCGTGAGGTAGCGCGGCTTGAGCTTGGCCACCCCCCGGGCGGCGCCGGCGACCGTGTTGGGGATGTCGTGCAGCTTGAGGTCGAGGAACAGCTCGACGCCGCTGCCGCCGCGCACGGTCTCGACCACCGACGGGCCGGTGCGGCAGAAGAGCTCGAGGCCGACCTTGACCACCGCGACGTACGGCGTGACGGCCTGCGCCCAGCGGGCCGCGGTCTCGACGTCGGGAGCATCCAGCGCGACGGCGATGGGGGCGCGGTTCTTCGGCATTCAGTCCTCGGTCTCGAACGTGACGGGGTGGTGCGGCGGCGGCAGCTCGTCGCCGACCGGGTCCGGCTCCTCGGGGACGTAGAGCACCGGCGGGTTGTGGGCCAGCCCGATGGCGTCCTCGAAGCGCGCGAAGCCGCGCTCTGCCAGCGCCCGCGCCAGCTCGTCGAGCACCCGTACCGGCGCGGACGGGTCGCCGAACACCGTGGTGCCCACGCTGATGGCGTTGGCCCCGGCGAGGACGAACTCCAGGGCGTCCAGGCCGGTGCGGATGCCGCCCATGCCCAGGATCGGGATGTCGGGCAGCGCCTGCCGGATCTGCCAGACGCAGCGGACCGCGACCGGCCGGATGGCGGGGCCGGACAGGCCACCGGTGATGCCGCCGAGCGCCGGGCGCAGGGTGTCGGTGTCGATGACCATGCCGAGCAGCGTGTTGATGACCGACAAGCCGTCCGCGCCGGCGTCGACGCAGGCGGTGGCGATCGCCGCGATGTCGGTGACGTCGGGGCTGAGCTTGGCGAACACCGGTACGCCGGTCGGCGCGGCGCGCTTCACGGCCTGCACCACCGAGGCGGCCGCCCGCGGGTCGCACGCGAAGACCTGACCGCGGTCCTCGACGTTGGGGCAGGAGATGTTGACCTCGATCATCGCCAGCCCGGGTCGGCCGCGGAGCTTGGCGGTGAGCTTGGCGTAGTCGTCGACGCTGCCGCCCGCGATCGAGACGACGGCGCGGGCGCCGCGGGACGCCAGCCAGGCCAGGTCCTTGTCGAGGAACGCGTCGATGCCTGGGCCCTGCAGGCCGATCGAGTTGAGCATCCCGCTCGGCGTCTCGGCCATCCGCGGCGTCGGCCGGCCGGACCGGGGCGCCAGCATGATGGACTTGGTGACGACACCGCCGAGCAGGCTGACGTCGAAGAACTGGTCGAGCTCCTGGCCGGCGGCCGCGCAGCCGGAGGCGGTGAAGACCGGGTTGGGGAAGGTGATCCCGGCCAGCTTGGTGCGCATGTCGACGTCGGGCAGCGGCAGCTGCTCGCCCGCGGGCCGCAGGGTCAGCTCGCTCATCGGTGGCCACCGCCGACCGGGGCGTTGATGGAGCCGACCACGTCCGGCGGGACGGTGCCGACCTCGTCCCAGCGGACCCGGTCGCCGAGGAACACCGGGCCCTCCACGCAGGAGCGGAGCATCCGGGTCAGGCCGTCGTCGCCCACCACCGGCAGCACGCAGGTCATGCAGACCCCGACGCCGCAGGCCATCGACTCCTCGACCGCCACCTGGCAGGGGATCTCGCGCTCCGCGGCCTGCGCGGACACGGCACGCAGCATGCCCATCGGGCCGCAGGCGTAGACGACGTCCGACCCGGTCCTGTCGAGCAGCGCCGGCAGCACGTCGCTGACCCGGCCGTGGTGGCCCATCGAGCCGTCGTCGGTGGTGACCTCGATGCTCGTCGCGATCCGCTTGGCGTCGAGCTGCCCGAACAGCCGGTCGGCGCTGCCCGCGCCGAGCACGAAGTCGACCCGGCAGCCGCGGTCGCGCAGCATGGTCGCCAGCGGCAGCAGCGGTGCGCTGCCGTAGCCGCCACCGACCAGCGTCGCCGTCACCGGCTCGGCCGGCAGCCGGAACGGCTTGCCCAGCGGGCCGACGAGGTCGAGCTTGTCCTGCGGCCGGCGGGCCGCCAGCCAGGCGGTGCCCTTGCCGTGCACGGCGAAGATGAACTCCACGGTGCCGCCGTAGACGCCGCGCTCCTTGACGTCGTAGATGGCGAACGCGCGGCGCAGCAGCATGCTCGACTCCGGGCCGCCGACCTGCACCGCCACGAAGTGCCCGGGGCGGGTCAGTTCGGCCATCCCGGGGGCGACCACGGTCATGGCGTTGTAGGCGCCGACCTTGCGGATGGACAGGACCTCGCCCTGCACCTGGACGGGCATCAGGCCTCCCTAGCAGCGTTGAGCGCGCGGTGGTGCTCCTGGAGGGAGGTGACCCCGATGTCGCCGCGCACCAGGGCCTCGATGCCCTGCACGCAGGCGGCCGCGCCCTGGATGGTCGTGATGCACGGCACCCCACGGGTGACCGCGGCCGTGCGGATCTCGTAGCCGTCGAGCCGGGTCCCCACCCCGAACGGCGTGTTGAAGACCAGGTCGATCGCACCGGCCAGCACCATCGGCACGACGCTGTCCTCCGGCGTCTGCGAGTGCTTGCCGACGACCGTGGCGCGCACGCCGTTGCGCCGCAGCACCTCGGCGGTGCCCTCGGTCGCGACGATCTCGAAGCCCAGGTCGGAAAGCCGCTTCACCGGGAAGATCATGGCGCGCTTGTCGCGGTTCGCCACCGACACGAAGACCCTGCCCTTGGTGGGCAGGTCGCCGTAGGCCGCGGACTGCGACTTGGCGAACGCGGTGCCGAACACCGCGTCGATGCCCATCACCTCGCCGGTCGACTTCATCTCCGGACCCAGGACGGTGTCGACGCCGCGGAACCGGCCGAACGGCAGGACCGCCTCCTTGACCGAGATCGGCGCGTCCAGCGGCAGGTTGCCACCGTCGCCGGTCGCGGGCAGCATCCCCTCGGCGCGCAGCTCGGCAATGGTCGCGCCGAGCATCACCCGGGCGCAGGCCTTCGCGAGCTGCACCGCGGTGGCCTTGCTGACGAACGGCACCGTGCGGCTGGCCCGTGGGTTGGCCTCGAGCACGTAGAGCACGTCGTCCTTCAGGGCGTACTGCACGTTGAGCAGGCCCCGTACACCGACGCCCTTGGCGATGACCTCGGTGCTGTGCCGGATCCGCTCGATGTCGGCCCGGCCCAGGGTGATGGGCGGCAGCGCGCAGGCCGAGTCGCCGGAGTGGATGCCGGCCTCCTCGATGTGCTCCATGACCCCGCCGAGGTACAGCTCGGTGCCGTCGTACAGGCCGTCGACGTCGATCTCGATGGCGTCCTCGAGGAACCGGTCGACGAGCACCGGGTGGTCGGGGCCGATCAGCGTCGACCGCTTGACGTAGTCGATGAGCATCTCGTCGCTGTAGACGATCTCCATGCCGCGGCCGCCGAGCACGTACGACGGCCGGACCAGCACCGGGTAGCCGACGCCCTCGGCGATGGCCTTGGCCTCGTCGTAGGAGCGGGCGGTGCCGTGCTTCGGCGCCGGCAGGCCGCCCTCGGCGAGGACCTTGCCGAAGGCCTCCCGGTCCTCGGCCAAGTGGATCGCCTCCGGGCTGGTCCCGACGATCGGGACGCCGCAGTCCTTGAGCTCCTGGGCCAGCCGCAGCGGCGTCTGGCCGCCGAGCTGCACGACGACGCCGACCAGCTCGCCCCCGCCGGCTCGGGCGCTCTCGGTCTCGGCGTGCACGACCTCGAGAACGTCCTCGACGGTCAGCGGCTCGAAGTACAGGCGGTCGGAGGTGTCGTAGTCGGTCGACACCGTCTCCGGGTTGCAGTTGACCATCACGGTCTCGTAGCCGGCGTCGTGCAGCGCGAACGAGGCGTGCACGCAGGCGTAGTCGAACTCGATGCCCTGGCCGATCCGGTTCGGCCCGGAGCCGAGGATCAGCACCTTCTTCTTGCTCGATGGCGCGACCTCGGTCTCCTCGTCGTAGGAGGAGTAGTGGTACGGCGTCTCGGCGGCGAACTCGGCCGCGCAGGTGTCGACGGTCTTGAACACCGGCCGGACGCCCAGGTCGTAGCGCAGCTGGCGGACCTGCTGCTCCGGGACCCCGCGGATCGCGGCGATCTGCTTGTCGCTGCAGCCCATCCGCTTCGCCTTGCGCAGCAAGGCTTCGGGCAGCGGGGCGTGCCGGGCGGCCTCGATCTCGGCCCGCAGCTCGACCAGCGAGAGCAGCTGGTCGAGGAACCACGGGTCGATCTTGGTGG
>JAOPVD010000330.1 GCA_025966295.1 Frankiales bacterium
CCGCCATCGTGCCGCGCCGTCCCCGGCCCGTCCGTGCCGGCGGCCGCCCGTGCGCACGCTCCGGCCCCACCTCGGCCCCACCAGGGCCCAAAACGGGCCTCCAGGGCAGCGGCCAAACGGCCAGGTCAGATTGGGGTGGGCCGCCAGGGGATCGAACCCTGAACCCGCGGATTAAAAGTCCGCTGCTCTGCCAGTTGAGCTAGCAGCCCTGGTGATCGGGAGGGACAACCTGATGCCCCTTCCCGGGCCAGTGTGCCAGGCGTGCCGATCGCCCGGGCGCGTCAGCCGCGCGGGGGGATGACCTTCAGCTCGACGAGCCGGTCGAACAGCTCCTCGAAGCGCTCCTCGGTGTCGTAGGAGTCCTGGAACCCCGCCTGCCGGACCTTCACGGTGGAGCTGACGTTGTCGAACCCCGAGTTCAAGATCGCGTCCCCGAAGCCCCAGCCGACCAGCTCGCGCCACGGCGTGCGCACGAGATCGTGCCGCTCCACCAGGCGCTGCCAGACCGCCTCCTGGCCGGCCATGTGCTCCACCAGGCCGATGGGCTGCGGTTCGGCGAGCTCCATACCGAAGTGCTCCGCGAACCGCGGGAACAGGTGCTTCCAGCGGACCTGGTCGGTGTTGGTGACGTTGAAGACCTCGCCGGTCGCGCGGGGCTCGCCGCCGGACCACACCGTCGCGCGGGCCAGCAGCTCGGCATCGGTCACCTGGTAGAGGCAGTTGTACGCCGCAAAGCTGCCGGGGAACCGCAGCGGCAGCCCGAGCTCTCGGGACACCGCGGCGTACACGGCGAGGACCATGAGCAGGTTCATCGGGTTGCCGATGGCGTAACCGATCACGGCCTCGGGTCGCAGCATCGTCACGGCGAACCCCCGCTCGGCCGCGACCGTGCGCAGGAGGTCCTCCTGGTCGTAGTAGAAGTTCGGTCCCAGCAGGCGCGGGTCGGTCTCCTTCGCCGGCGTCTTCATGTAGCCGAGGTGCGCGCCGTACGCCTTCATCCCCTGCGGCAGCATCACGTGGCGCAGCGGTGCCCCGGCGGAGGCTAGCCCGTCGAGGGTGTTGCGGAGCAGCGTGACGTTGGCGGTGACCTGCTCGGCCAGCGTGGGCCGCTCCACGTAGGCACCGAACACCAGGTGGGTGACGTCCCTGGCGGCCGCGAGACCGTGGCGGGCGGCGTCCGGGTCGGACAGGTCGAGGCGGAGGTGCTCGTACGGCGCGTCCGGGACCGCGCGGCGGCTCACTCCGAGCACGCGGGCACCCTGGCGGCGGTACTCGGCGGCCGCGTAGGTACCGATGACACCGGCCGCGCCGGCTACGAGCACGACCCGGTCCGTAACGTCGCTCATGCGCATGTCCTCCAGCAGCCCCCAGCAGCAGTCTGCTGCAACGGCAGCCTCAGGAGGACTGGTCGTCGTCGCCGAGGGCCAGCGTCGGGAACGCCCACCGCGCCACCACGGCGGCGACGGACTGCGCGCGCCAGCGGGTACCGCGCGCGGTGCGGTGCCCGGCCATGTTGAGCACGGCGGCGATGGTGTTGAGGCTGGCGCCTTCAGCGTGCATGCGCAGGATCTGGTCGGTTTCCGGCGGCGGTGTCGGCGCCGGGCGAACCCGGCGGCGGGGCCGCTCCATGCTCGTCTGGTCGGCGTGGTCGGCCAGCCACGGCGTGAGCTGCTCGGCCGGCAGCGCCCGGCTGAACAGGTAGCCCTGCGCGAGGTCGCAGCCCATGTCGCGCAGCAGTTCGAGCTGCTCGCGGGTCTCGACGCCCTCGGCGACGCACTTGACCCCGATGCGGTGGCCGAGGGAGACCGTCGAGGCCACGATCGCGGTGTCCTCGGTGCTGGTGCCCAGGCCGGCGACGAACGAGCGGTCGATCTTGAGCATGTCGACCGGGAAGCGCCGGAGGTACAGCAGCGAGCTGTGGCCGGTGCCGAAGTCGTCGAGCGCGACGCCAACGCCGAGGTCCTTGAGCCGCGCGAGGCTGGCCGCGGCCACGTCGAGGTCGGCGGCGAGCGCGGACTCGGTGACCTCGATGATGAGGGACGTCGGCGGGCAGCCGGTCTCGTCGAGCGCCGCCACCAGCACGTCGATGAAGCCGTGCTCGACGAGCTGACGGGCCGAGACGTTGAGCGCCACCCGCAGCGGGTTGCCCTGCGCCGCCAGGGCCAGCGCCTGCCGGCAGCCGGCGCGGGCGACCCAGGGCCCGAGGTCCCGGATCACGCCGCTGCGCTCGGCCAGGCCCACGAAGGCGCTGGGCGGGAGCAGCCCCTGCACCGGGTGCTGCCAGCGGACCAGGGCCTCGACGGCCACCACCTCGCTGGTGCTGATGGCGACGATCGGCTGGAAGTGCAGCCGCAGCTCGTCGTTGGCGATGCCCCCGCGGAGCTCGCGCAGCATCGCGACGCCGCCGAGGGCGGGCCGGCTCTCCGCCTTGAACCAACGGATCTGCGCGCCGTCGTCGTCGTGGGCCTGCTCCAGGGCCACCTCCGCCGAGCGCGCCAGCTCGGCGCTGGGCACCGCATCGGACACGGCGACACCGACGCTGCAGCTCAGGTGCAGCACCAGGTCCGCCACCGTGACCGGCTCCGCCACCGCCGCGGTCAGGGCGTCCAGCAGCCGTCCGAGCTCGTCGCGGGCGTCCGGCGCGTCGAGCACCAGGACGAAGGCGTCCGCCGCCCAGCGGCCCACCACCGCGGTGCTCTCCGCGCTGACGAGCCGGCCGGCCACGACCTGCAGGACCTCGTCGGCGGCGGCCTCCCCGTGCGCGCCCCGCACCAGCTCGAACGCGTCGAGGTCGAGGACGGCGACGGCTCGGGTCAGCCCGTCGGGGACCGGCGTACTGAGGCGATCCTGGATCTCGTGCTGCGCCGGCAGACCGGTGACCTGGTCCACCTCGAGGCGCCGAGCCCCCGACTCCGGTCCGGTCAGCAGCGGCGTGGGGTCCGCCGGCCGCACCCAGGAGCTGGTGTCCTGGGCGATGACGACGCCCCCGGTGATCGCGCCCGTGCTGTCCCGGTAGCTGCGGTAGTGCAGGTCCCACACGTGGTCCCGGTACGACGTGACGAGGTCGACGCGATGACCGGCGAGGCAGCGCAGCACGGCGTCGGCGATCTCGGCGTTGTCGCCGTACACCTCGAGGATGGCCAGGCCGACGAGGTCCTCGGCCTCCACGCCCATCGTGCGGAACGCGGACCCGGCGGCGTAGGTGACCCGCCCCGAGGCGTCGAACGTCACGAAGGCGAGCGGCGCAGCGGAGAGCAGCGCCTGCAGCCGGTCGTCCACGACGCGCTCGCCGGTGACGTCGACGGCCGACAGGAAGCCCCCGGCCTCGAGCGGGGCGACCTGGCACTGCCACACCCGGTCGTCGAACAGGACCTGCAGCTGCGTCGTCGAACCGCTCAGCGACGCCACCACCGCCTGCCGCACCTGGCTGTCGTCGCGCAGCGTCGTGAGCAGAGGGGCCCCGTGGGCGAACACCGACGAGATGCCGGGGCGCAGGTAGCCACCGCCGGCGGCCAGCGTGATGCGGGCCTGCTCGTCGTAGGCGGCGAGGACGACCGGGACCTCGGCGACCAGGTCCGACAGCAGCCGGTCGTCGTACTGGCGGGAGGACAGGTCCCGGTAGGTCGCGACGGCGCCGGCGAACGCCCCCCGTTCCCGGTAGCTGGCCGTGTGCACGCTGACCAGCCGCTTGCCGCCGTCGCGGCCGAGCCGGCGGGTCTCGTAGGGCGGGAGCTCCCGCCCCTCGACCAGTTGCGCCCACAGGTCGCGGAAGCCGTCGTGCTCGTCCGCCGGGATGATGCTGGTCACCTCCAGCCCGAGCATGTGCGGGCGCGACCAGCCGAACATCGCCTCAGCGGCCGGGTTCCACTCGCGGATGCGCGCCTCGTTGTCGACGACCACGACGGCGTCCGGCACGGTCCGCAGGACGGTCGCGAGCTCGTGCAGCCGCCGCTCGATCTCGTGGGTGGACAGCGAACGCAGCACCGCGACCGAGCCGCACACGGCCTCGCCGCACCGGACCGGCTCCGCGGACAGCTCGATCCGCAGGGCCTTGCCTCGGGGGCCCTCGACGTCCAGATCGGCGTGCCAGCCGCGGCCGGTGGCCAGCAGGTCCAGGCCCTCGATGAGCTCCAGCCGCGACCGCCCGACCAGCAGGTCGTACAGGGGCCGGCCGAGGGCGGTCTCCGCCGCCCAGCCCGACAGGCTGCTGGCCTCGGCGTTCCAGAAGGTGATCCGGCCACCGCCGTCCAGGGCGACCACGGCGTGCCCCAGGGCCGCGAAGGGTGCGGCGGCGTCGCGCAGCGCGACGACCTTGGTGGCGTCCGGGATTTCACCCGACGAGGTGGGCACGCGAGGACTCCTGTCACGTCGTCGGGGGGATGCGTCTAGTGGCTAGACAGGCACGCTACGTCACCTGCAGTAGTTCGTCAGCAGCGGCTCGCCCACATTGCCTAGTCCTAGACTTTTCACACGGCACGCGCGAAAACTGCCACGCTGCACCCCATGCCGGACGCCCTCCCGCCGACACCCGTGAGCTCGGCGCTCGCTCATGTCCGTGAGGTCCGCGCGGTGCTCGACTGGCTCCGCGCCCAGGAACGGCTGCTCGCCGGGTTGCGCGACGAGGCGATCCTGGCCCTGGTGGCTGCGGGCATGAGCTACGAGGCCATCGCCAGGGAGTCCGGCGTCACGCGCGGCCGGATCGGCCAGATCGTCCAGGGCCACCGCGGCTGACGGCACGCCTAACCGCCAGGCCTCCCTTGCCCTGGCGCTGCCGGGATGCCTCGTGCACCGCGCGCCTCGCCCGGGTAGCCACAGGAGCGACAGGGGGACCCACCACCTCTCAAGGAGGCAGCATGAAGTGCACCCGCATCGCGGGCGTGATGAGCGCGTCAACCGCCGTGGCCCTGCTGACCGGGGCCGCCCCGGCGCAGGCACACGACCCGGTCGCGGCACCGGCCAAGCCCGGCCCGGCCGTGACGGAGCGGGCCCTGCTCGCGCCGCTGGTGGCGGGCCGGCTCGACGAGCTCCAGGCCAAGGTGGGGACGCTGCAGGCCCGGGTGCAGGCGGTGCCGGACAGCACCGTGCTCCGCGGCCGCCAGCGGGACACCGCGGTCGCCCAGCTGCGGTTCGCCACCCGGCTGACCCGCACCCTGGGCAGCGTCGAGGGCCTCACACCGGCCCAGGCCGAGCAGCTCGCAGCGATCCAGGCGCAGCTCGGCGTCGTGGCCGGGGAGCTGCGCGCGCTGCTGGCCAACCGCCCCGCTCCGCAGGCGGCTGACCCCGTCAAGGTCGGCGCCGCCGACCGGCCGGTCCGCAGCACCGACACCCGCCCGGCCGCGCGGCACGACGCCCGCCACGACGGGCGCTGGGACGGGCACCGGGACGGGCACTGGGGCAAGGACCGACACGACGACCGACACGGCGAGCACCACCGCCACCACCGGTAGAGCAGCCGCAGAGGGCGGGACGACCGCGGTCGTCCCGCCCTCTGCTGTGCTCACTGAGAACCGCGGCCTACCGTGAGGGTGCGTCGACGAGCGGCGCAGCAGACCTCGAGGAGCTCCCGTGCGCGACGCCGTCATCGTCGAAGCGGTCCGTACCCCTGTCGGCAAGCGCGCCGGCGGCCTGTCGGGCATCCACTCCGCCGACCTGTCCGCCCACGTCCTGCAGGCGCTGGCGTCCCGGTCCGGCATCGACCCAGTCCTGGTCGATGACGTCATCTGGGGCTGCGTCATGCAGATCGGCGAGCAGACCTTCGACATCGCCCGCACCGCGGTGCTGTCGGCGGGCTGGCCGGAGACGGTGCCCGGCACCACGATCGACCGGCAGTGCGGGTCCTCGCAGCAGTCGGTGCACTTCGCCGCCGCCGGGGTGATCTCGGGCCAGTACGACCTCGCCGTCGCCGGCGGCGTCGAGATGATGAGCCGCACCCCGATGGGCTCGAGCTTCACCGCCAGCCCGATCGGCGAGAAGTACATCGAGCGCTACGGCAGCGACTTCCCGAACCAGGGCATCGGCGCCGAGATGATCGCCGACCAGTGGGGCCTGTCCCGCCAGCAGCTCGACGAGTACGCGCTGCAGAGCCACGAGCGGGCCGCGGCCGCGCAGGACGCCGGCGCCTTCGCGGCCCAGATCGCCCCGGTCACCACCCCCGAGGGGCTCATCAGCCTGGACGAGGGCATCCGCCGCGGCGGCACCCTGGAGAAGCTGGGCTCCCTCAAGCCGGCCTTCAAGGAGGACGGCGGCAAGATCACGGCGGCCAACTCCTCGCAGATCTCCGACGGCTCGGCCGCGCTGCTCATCACCACCAGCGAGTTCGCGGCGGCGCACGGCCTCACCCCGATCGCCCGCATCCACACCGCGGTCGTGCTCGGCGCCGCCCCGATGCCGATGCTCACCGCCCCCATCCCGGCCACGCAGAAGGCGCTCGCCAAGAGCGGCCTGAAGATCGACGAGATCGGCGCGTTCGAGGTCAACGAGGCCTTCGCCTCGGTCCCGCTGGCCTGGCTCAAGGAGCTCGGCGCCGACGAGAAGGCCACCAACCCGCTGGGCGGCGCGATCGCGCTCGGCCACCCGCTCGGCGGCAGCGGCGCCCGCATCATGACCACGCTCGTCCACCACATGCGCGACAACGGCATCCGGTACGGCCTGCAGACCATGTGCGAGGGCGGCGGCCAGGCCAACGCCACCATCCTCGAGCTGCTCTAACCCGTACGCCCGAAGGCCCCCGCTCCGACCGGAGCGGGGGCCTTTCGCCGTACCGGGCAGGACTGCGGGCTGAAACGGCGAACAAACACGGCATGAACACGCCCCGTCTCGCCGTGCTCGCCGCCGCCGCCGTCGTCAGCGGCCTCCTGGTGCCTGGTCTGTCCGTGTCCGCCGCCGCGGCCCCGACGACGACCAACGCCTGCCTCCAGTCGGTGCCCGACAAGGGGTCCACGACGCCGCAGCAGATCTGCTACACGGTGTTCAAGCCGGCCGGGGCGGACGCCGCGCACCGGGTGCCGATGATCTTCCACAGCCACGGCTGGGGCGGGTCGCGCACCACCACGGCCGCGTCCTTCGACACCTTCCTCAAGGCCGGCTACGGCGTGCTGTCGTTCGACCAGCGCGGCTTCGGGGAGAGCGGCGGCAAGGCCCGCGTCGAGAACATCGAGTACGAGGGCAAGGACGTCGCCAAGCTCGTCGAGCTGGTGAGCAAGCTCAGCTGGGTCCAGCAGGACGGCAAGGGCGACCCGAGGCTGGGCGCCATCGGCGGCAGCTACGGCGGCGGCTACCAGTTCGTCGGGGCGTTCCGCGAGCTGATGGACCGCAAGAAGCCGGTGTTCGACGCGCTGGCCCCCGAGATCACCTGGTGGGACCTCAAGCAGAGCCTGGCCCCGCAGGAGGTCTCCCGCACCGAGTGGGTGTCGCTGCTGACCGCCGCCGGCGCCCAGGCACTGCCGGACGAGGCGATCCAGGGCACCGCCCTCGGGGCGGCGACCGGGCTGTGGCCCAAGGGCCAGGTGCCCGGCACCCCGGACCTGGACGCCTTCTTCCTCAAGAACGGCCCGGCCTGGCACGTCAGCCAGGGCCGCCGGCTCGACATCCCCGTGCTGTTCGGCCAGGGCATCACCGACACCCTGTTCCCGCTGCACCAGGGCCTGCAGAACTGGGCGAAGGCGCTCACCCCGGCGGCCCGCGCCAGGAGCATCTTCGTCGGCTACAACGGCGGGCACGTGCTGCCCAACGCCTTCCCCTACACGCCCGCGGTCGCCGGCGACCCGTGCAGCAAGAAGCTCGCCGGCGGCAGCTTCCGCGACCTCACGCTGCAGTTCTTCGACCACGCCCTCAAGGGCAAGAAGCCCAGCCTCAAGGGGTACGGCGAGTTCCACCTGGCCACCGCCGGCAACACCTGCACCACGACCCGGTCGGTGACCGCCAACGCGTCGTACCCGGTCGGCACGGTGGCCACCAGCGCCGCCGCCGGCGCGCCGCTCGCCTTCAAGGTCGCCGACGGTCCGCTCCGCATCGCCGGTACGCCGTACCTGGACGGCACGCTGTTCGCCGCGGGCGTCAACAACCGGGCCTTCTACGGCCTGGCGGTCGGCACCAGCCCGGCCGACGCCCAGTTGGTGCAGGGCAACGTGCTGCCGCTCGCCGAGCTGCTGCCGGTCGCCGGTGAGAAGCGGAGCATCGAGCTGCCCTCGGTGGCCGTCGACGTGCCCAAGGGCCAGTCGCTGTTCGTCCTCGCCAGCGCGGTCAGCGACATGTTCGCGGCGGCGGGCAGCCGCACCCCGGGCGCGGTCGTGCTGCAGGACGCGGCCGTGCGGCTGCCGGTGGTGCGGTAGCGGCGCTCGCGCTGCACGCCCCCGCGGCCGTCCGCTATGCTTCAGCGGTCCCCGACGGCCACACGGCGTGGACGCGCCGAAAGCCAGCGGCGCCGTCCCCATCGTCTAGCGGCCCAGGACTCCACCCTTTCAAGGTGGCTACGCGGGTTCGAATCCCGTTGGGGGCACGCACAAAGGCTTGGTCTCACCACCAGGCCCCGTAGCGCAGTTGGTTAGCGCGTCGCCCTGTCACGGCGAAGGTCGCGGGTTCGAGTCCCGTCGGGGTCGCAAGACAGCTCAGGTCAGGTAGCTCAGCTGGTAGAGCATGCGACTGAAAATCGCAGGGTCGGCGGTTCGATCCCGTCCCTGACCACCACGTCCCACCCGTCAAGCCCTCGGCAGCACCACCGCCGGGGGCTTTCGGCTTGTGGTCGTCCCGCTCGCCGGGGCCGGCGCCACCCGCGGGCTTGGGGGACTCGCGGGTGACGCCGACGTCTTCCTGGAATGCCACCGTCAGGACACCACTCCGGAACGGCACCGTCGTGATGCAGATGGCGCAGATGAGCTGCTCACCCGGAGTGACCGCCGTCACAGTCACCCGATGGGGTGAACGACAGGACCGCGCGCGTGTCGTACGGTCCGCGGTCCCCTGGCGGCTGCCACCCTGAGCGCGTGAGCCACTCCTGGACCTGATCTCGCGCCGATCATGGAATGTGTGCGCACCCGCTGAGCGTGCGGGGCGGGCACTCAGTCCATGATCGGCGGGGGAAACGCCGGAACGGCGCCGCACCTGTAGGGGTGCGACGCCGTTCAGAGGTCTCGTGGCCGCCCTCGGGGGGTGGGCGGACCGAGGCCAGCGCCGGCGGAGGCCGACGGCTGGGGGACCGCCGAGCCCAGGCTCTGGGCATGCCTGCCGGCAAGGACCGGGGGCCAGGATCGCCGGCCCCCGGAGACGATCAGCTGTTGCGGGGCTGCGGGATGCCGGCGAGCAGGCCGCGGACCTCGGCCTCGCGGTAGCGACGGTGGCCGCCCAAGGTCCGGATCGAGGTGAGCTTGCCGCTCTTGGCCCAGCGGGTGACGGTCTTGGGGTCGACGCGGAACATCGACGCGACCTCAGCGGGGGTCAGCAGGGCCTCGGCATCGGGAGTTCGGGTGCTCATTGTGCTGTCCTCTCGGCGGAGCTGTCTCGAGCGGGCTTGCTCGCCTGCTCCGAGCATGACAGTGCCCGATGCCCCGGTTGTCCGAAATGGCCCGAGCGGGCCATCTTGGGACTAGTCATCCCGGCCACCCCGTGACTCAGTTGGCCGACTCCACGCTCTGGAGCGCCTTCATCCGAGCGGTCATCCGACCGTACGCCGCCGCCGCCTCGGCGCCGTCGCCGGCCGCCAGCTTGCTCAGCGCCGCCGCCATGTCCCGGGCCGACTCGTCCTGGCTCAGCTCGGCGTCGTCGAGCAGGTGCACCAGGTCGCCGTAGTCGAGCTCGACCAACGACCGCGGGTGGAACTCCTCCAGCCAGCGTCCCAGGTCCTCGACGCCCTCGGTGACGGTGACGTCGTCGACGGCGGTCCGCAGCACCGCCAGCGCCCGGGCCACCCGGCGGCGGGCCCGCGACATCGCGGTCCGGTAGACCAGCGAGCGCCCGGTGCGGCGCCCGACGACGGTGCCGGAGGCGTCGACGGGCGCACCGACCGACACCTCCCGCTCGTCCGGGTCGACGAGCACGAACCAGCGCAGCGGCACCTGCCAGGTGCAGGTCCGCACGTGCGTGGTGGTGGTGCCGTGCTCGGCCCGCCAGCGGTCGAGCTCGACCTCGGCCCGCTCCAGCAGCCCCGCCGGCGCGAACGCGTCGGCCACCACGTCCGGCAGCTCGGCGCAGAAGTCGAGCAGTGCCTCCATCGAGCGCACCCCGGTGCGCCACGGGCTGACCAGCGTCACGCCGTCGACGTCCAGCACGTGCGCGTGCTCGCCCACGACCGGCAGCGTCCGGGACACCAGGGCCTGCAGCGCCACCGCCCGCTCGAGCGCGACACCGGCCTGCGGGCTGAGGTGGCAGCCCTCCGCGACGTACCGCTCCCAGTGGGCGCGCTCCTCGCCGTCGAAGGCCGCGAGGGGCTCGTAGACGCGCAAACTCGCCGCGAAGACCGTCACGCCGTCATCGTCGCACGCGCCCGGTCGCTAGCCTGACCGTGACGGGGCACACCTCCCCCGCACCCGCGCCGCCGCGCCACAAGCGCTGGCCTCCAGCAAAGGATGTTCGCCCGTGGGCGTCTTCGACCGCACCGACCACCTCAAGGACGCGGGACACGAGCAGGTCGTGTTCTGCCAGGACCCGCAGAGCGGGCTCCGCGCGATCATCGCGATCTACAGCACCGCTCTCGGCCCCGCGCTCGGCGGCACCCGCTTCTACCCGTACGCCGACGAGGCGGCGGCGCTGTCGGACGTGCTGGCGCTGTCCAAGGCGATGGCCTACAAGGCGGCCTGCGCCGGCGTCGACCTCGGCGGCGGCAAGGCGGTCATCCTCGGTGACCCCGCCACCCTGAAGAGCGAGCCCCTGCTGCGCGCCTTCGGCCGGATGGTGGAGTCCCTCGGCGGTCGGTACTACACGGCCTGCGACGTCGGCACCTACGTGCAGGACATGGACGTGATCGCCAAGGAGTCGCGGTTCGTCACCGGCCGGTCGCCGGAGCACGGCGGCGCCGGTGACAGCGCCGTCCTCACGGCGTACGGGGTGTTCCAGGCGATGCGGGCCGCGGCCGAGCACACCTGGGGGGCGCCGACGCTGCACGGCAAGCGGGTCGCGGTGGAGGGCGTCGGGAAGGTGGGCTTCCACCTGGTCGAGCACCTGCTCGAGGACGGCGCCGCGGTGGTGGTCTCCGACGTCAACCCGGTCGCGCTGGAGCGGGTGCAGGCGCTGTCGAGCGCGGTCACCGTCGCCTCCGTCGCCGAGCTGCCGTCCCTGGACGTGGACGTCTACGCGCCGTGCGCGCTCGGCGCCTCGCTGTCCGACAGCCTCCTACCGACGCTGCAGGCCCGGATCGTCTGCGGCGCCGCCAACAACCAGCTCGCGCACCCCGGCATCGAGAAGGTGCTGGCCGACCACGGGGTGCTCTACACCCCCGACTACGTCGCCAACGCCGGCGGCCTCATCCAGGTCGCCGACGAGATCGGCGGCTTCCGCTTCGAGCGGGCCAAGGCCAAGGCCGGCAAGATCTTCGACACCACGCTGAAGATCTTCCGCACGGCCGACGCCGAGGGCGTCCCGCCGGCGGTCGCCGCCGACCGCCTGGCCGAGCGCCGGATGGCCGATGTCGGCCGGCTCCGCACGATGCTGCTGCCCGGTCGCTAGCCCGAGCTACAGCCCGCAGTTGACCTTGAAGACGGTGCCGGGGAGCTGCCCGTCGTACTGCTTGGGCACGGTGGTCTTGACGGTGCTGCCGCCCAGCTCGACCTTGGCCTTGGCGGTCTCGTTGAGCGACCGGTACCAGTCGACGACCAGCACGTAGGTCCGGCCGCTCCTGAGCACGCCGGCCGGCACGAACACCTTCTCGCTCGTGTTGCCAAAGCCGCCGCAGCTGTCCACCGTCACCGTGCTGCCGTCCTTGAGGACCTCACCGATGTACAGGTCGATGTCGGAGGCCGGGTTGGTCCAGGTGACGGTGGCCATCAGGTCGCCCTTGACGCCCTTGGCCGGCTTGTACACGAAGGGCAGTCGTGCGCAGCGCGGGGCGGCGCAGTCGGCCCGGTCGACGCTCGTCAGGGAGGCGTTGTCCTTGTCGTTGCTCTGCAGGCCGCCGGAGGCGGTGAGGGTGAGGACCTTGACCTTCTTGCCGTCGAGGGTCTTCGGCGGGGCGGCCTCAGCGCCGACCGTGCTGAGCGCGAGGGCGCCGGCGAGGACGGCGGCACTGACGAGACGGACCTTCATGGAGGCTCCTGGGATCGCTGGGTCCTGGGGTCTTCGCCACCGGAGCCCGTGCTCCTGCACGCCGCCCCCAACACCTGGCGTGGGGGCCCGTTCCGGAACGCGGCGCACGTCACCCGCCTCCCGGCGTGTCCCCGGGGCTCTCACCCTGTAGATTGGAGGGCCAGGGCGGCGTCGTTCGACACCGCTCATGCCGGATCCAGCACTCCTCGAGGGGGTCGAGCCATGGGGCGCGGCCGTGCCAAGGCCAAGCAGACCAAGGTCGCGCGCGAGCTCAAGTACAGCACCGGCTCGCTCGACCCGGACGCGCTCAAGCGCGAACTGGCGTCGCAGGGACCCGGCGGGCTGTCGACCCGCTCGGCGCACGACGACGACGAGACCGAGATCGACGACGACGAGGAGTAGCTCCTCAGCGTCCGGAAGGGCGGTACCGCTCCGGCGGTGCCGCCCTTCCGCATGCCCGCTCCCTGCCGCCGTACCGCTCCCTCCCGCCGTCCCCTCCCTCCCGCCGTCCCCCTCCCCGGTGATCCACGGAACCAGCGCCGCCCTTTGGGGACCCGAAACGCAGGCGCCGGTTCCGTGGATCACCCCAAGAAGGGAGCGGAGCGGCGGGTACGGCGGGAAGCGGGCGCCCCGAACGGCGCAGCTGCTCCGGCGGTGCCGCCCTCCCGCCGCCCCTCCCCGGTGATCCACGGAACCGGCGCCGCTCTCTGGGGGCCCGAAACGTAGGCGCCCGTTCCGTGGATCACCGGGAGGGGGGAGCGGGAGGGGAGAGCGAGAGTGGGGAGAGCGGGTTAGGCGGGGTGGGTGCCCTCGAGGAGGGCGTTGCCGTCGCCGGGGACCATGTCGCCCAGGACCCAGGCGTCGACGTGCCGGGCCGTGAGCAGCGCCAGCGTGCGGTCCACGTCGGCGGCCGGCACGACCGCCACCATCCCGACGCCCATGTTGAACGTCCGCTCCATCTCGGCCTGCTCGACCCGGCCGCGGCCCTGCACCAGGCCGAACACCGGCGGCGGGGTCCAGGTGGCGCGGTCCAGCCGGGCGCTGAGGTGGGCCGGCAGGACCCGGGCCAGGTTGGCGGCCAGGCCACCGCCGGTGACGTGCGAGAACGCGTGCACGTCGGTCTCGGCGATGATCGCGAGGCAGTCCTTGGAGTAGATCCGGGTCGGCGTGAGGAGCTCCTCGCCGAGCGGCCGGGCCAGCTCGTCGACGTAGGCCTCGAGGCGCATCCGGGCGCCCTGCAGCAGCACGTGCCGCACCAGGCTGAAGCCGTTGGAGTGCACCCCCGAGCTGGCCATCGCGATCACCACGTCGCCGGCCTCGATCCGGTCGGCGCCCAGCACCGCGTCGGCCTCCACGACGCCCACGCCGGTGCCGGCGATGTCGTAGTGGTCGTCGGCCATCAGGCCGGGGTGCTCGGCGGTCTCGCCGCCGACCAGCGCGCAGCCGGCCAGCTCGCAGCCGGTGGCGATGCCGCCGACGATCTCGGCGACCCGCTCCGGTACGACCCGGCCGACGGCGATGTAGTCCTGCATGAACAGCGGCTCGGCGCCGCACACGACCAGGTCGTCGACGACCATGCCGACCAGGTCGATGCCGACCGTGTCGTGCTTGTCCATCGCCTGCGCGATGGCCAGCTTGGTGCCGACGCCGTCGGTGCTGGAGGCCAGCAGCGGATCCCGGTACTTCTTCAGGTCCAGCCGGAACAGCCCGGCGAAGCCGCCCAGCCCTCCGACCACCTCCGGCCGGGTGGCGCGGGCCACCTTGCTCTTCATGAGCTCGACGGCCCGGTCACCGGCCTCGATGTCGACCCCTGCCGACGCGTACGAGGTCACGGCCGGCTCAGGGCGTCGCCGCCACCGGCTCCCGGGACGAGGGCGTCGGGGGACGGACCCACACCGTTGTGCACGACCGGCTCCTCTGGTGTCACGCTGCGGCTCAGGCCCTCGAGGACGTGCTTGCCGATGAGGTCCTGCTCGGGAAGGGCGATCGGGTAGTCGCCGGTGAAGCACGCGCGGCACAGCCGGTCGGCCGTCTGCTGCGTGGCGGCGGTGAGCCCCTCGAGGCTGACGAAGGCGAGCGAGTCGGCGCCGATGGAGGCCCGGATCTCCTCGACCGTGAGGCCGTTGGCGATGAGCTCGGCCTTGCTGGCGAAGTCGATGCCGTAGAAGCACGGGTCGGTGACCGGCGGCGAGGAGATCCGGACGTGCACCTCGGCCGCGCCGGCCTCGCGCAGCATCCGCACCAGCGCCCGCTGGGTGTTGCCGCGCACGATCGAGTCGTCCACGACCACCAGGCGTTTGCCGCGGATGACCTCGCGCAGCGGGTTGAGCTTGAGCCGGATGCCGAGCTGCCGGATGGTCTGCGACGGCTGGATGAAGGTGCGACCGACGTAGGCGTTCTTCACCAGGCCCATGCCGTACGGGATGCCGCTCTGCTCGGCGTACCCGACCGCCGCGGGGGTGCCGGACTCGGGCACCGGGATGACCAGGTCGGCGTCGACCGGCGCCTCCCAGGCCAGGGTGCGGCCGATCTGCACCCGGGTCGTGTAGACGCTCGAGCCGGCGATGGTGGTGTCCGGCCGGGCGAGGTAGACGTACTCGAACAGGCAGCCCTTGGGGGTGGCCGCGGCGAACCGGCGGGTCCGCAGCCCGTGCTCGTCCACGACCAGCAGCTCGCCAGGCTCCACCTCGCGCACGAAGGTGGCGCCGACGATGTCGAGCGCGGCGGTCTCGCTGGCGACCACCCAGCCGCCCTCCAGCCGCCCCAGCACCAGCGGCCGGACGCCGTGCGGGTCGCGGGCGGCGTACAGGGTGTGCTCGTCCATGAAGACGAGGCTGAAGGCGCCCTGCAGCGTCGGGAGGATCTCCAGGGCCGCGTCCTCGAGCGTGCGGTCGGCGCTCGCCGCCAGCAGCGCGGTGATGAGGTCGGAGTCGTTGGTGGCGCCCATCGCGTCCTTCTCGAGACCGAGATCCCGGACGCGGCCGTACAGCTCGCTGGTGTTGGTGAGGTTGCCGTTGTGGCCGAGCGCCAGGCTGCCGCCGGTGGACAGCGTGCGGAACGACGGCTGGGCGTTCTCCCAGGTGCAGGACCCGGTGGTGCTGTAGCGGCAGTGGCCGATGGCCAGGTGCCCCTTCATGGCGCCCAGGATCGCCTCGTCGAAGACCTGCGCGACCAGGCCGAGCTCCTTGTAGACCACGGTGGCGGCGCCGTCGCTGACGGCCATGCCGGCGGCCTCCTGGCCGCGGTGCTGCAGCGCGTACAGCCCGTAGTACGTCAGCTTGGCGACGTCCTCACCCGGAGCCCAGACCCCGAAGACCCCGCACTCCTCGCCGACCGGCTTCTCAGGGGTGTACAGGTCCTCGTTCTTGCCGTGTGCAGAGGGCACGCGGGGTCTCCTCGGAAGGGGGGAGGGAGGGAAGCCGACGGGTCCGAGTGTACCGGCGCGGGGTGTCGGCACCGGGCTGTGCGGCCCCTCCGCTCACTGCTCGCGGAAGACGCCGCCCAGGTGCAGGAGCAGCACGCCGCCGCCGACCAGGATGAACACCCACGACAGCAGCGTCGAGGTCCCGTCACCGGTCAAGGGCAGCTGGGCCGGGCCGGCGACCGCGACCGTCGGCAGCTTGCCGCCGGTGGCGACCCCCGGGCCGGTGACCGCCCCGCCGCCGATGTCCACCGTCACGACGGGGGGCACGGCGGTCGGCTCCACGCTGGGCTCCACGCTGGGCTCCACCGTCGGGTCCACGGTCGGGTCCACGGTCGGCTCGACGGTCGGCTCCACCGTCGAGTTCGTGGTCGGGTTCGTGGTCGGGTTCGTGGTCGGGTTCGTGGTGGGCACGGTCTCCGGCTCGGCGCAGAAGCCGTCGTGGCGGTCCACGTGGAAGATGCCGAACAGCACCGCCTGGCCGTCGGGCGTGGTGAAGAACGGCTTGTACTTGCCGTCCGCCAGCCAGATCTTGCCGCTGTTGCCCTTGCCGTCCGCGCCGACGACCATCGTGCCGGCACCGTGCGGGTTGTGCGTCTTGTACTGCGAGGCCCTGGCGAAGGCGTAGGAGACCGTGGAACCGGGGGCGAACCCGACGGCGTCGAGGGAGAAGTCGCAGACGTGCAGCTCCGGCTCGCTCTCGTCGAAGGCCGGGCCGATCCGCTGCACCTGGAGCTCGCCGTCCGCGGCCGCCCTGGTCGACGCCGCAGCCGGCGGCGTCAGCAGGAGCTGCGCGCTCCCGAACACGATGAGCAGCACCGCGGCACCGCTCGTGAACACCGTTGTGCTGCGTCGTCCGCGCATCCTCGTCATGTCCCCCCCAAGGTGCCGTGACGGTACGAGCGGTGGCCCCCGGGCGCACCATGCGCTCCGACGTAGCCAAGTACGTCGATCGGGCTAAGCCGACCTACCGCTCCTACGTCAGCAGCGGGAGGAAGGCACTGAGGTCGGCCCGCTCGCCGCTGGCCCGGATGCTGCCGTCGCGCACCAGCTCCGCCCAGCTCTGCCGGCCGGTGGCGACCCGCACCCAGGCCACCGGAGCGGCCTCCACCACGTTGGGCGGGATGCCGCGGGTGTGCCGCGGCCCCGTCAGGCACTGCACCGCCGCGTACGGCGGGACGCGGAGCTCCACGGTCCTGCCGGGGTGCGCGTCCGCGAAGGCCCGGGCCAGCTCCTTGACGACGATCTTGAGGGCCCGCCGGTCGGGGGTGATACCGGCGTCCAGGCCGTGTACGACCGCTTCGACGAGCCGGAACAGCGCGGCCTCCTTGAGCGTGTGCCGGCCGGTCAGCTGCTCGACGACGGTGTCCTCGCCGTACTGGACGAGGGCGGCGGTGGCTGCGTCGGCGTGCGGGGCGAGGGCCAGCCGCTCGGCCTTGGTGCTCCGGTCCATCTCGGCGGCCAGCCCCGGCAGCCGGGCGGCCCAGTCCGCCACCCCGCCGCCGTCCGCCGGGCCGGTGCTGCCGTACGCGGCGATCCGGGCCAGGCTGCGGGCGGTCAGCGCCAGGTGGCTCTCGAGGTCGGCCACGGTCCAGCCGGCGCAGTCGGTGGGACCGGACGGGTCCAGCTCGGCGAGGGCGCCGACGAGCACGCCGTACTGGGCGGTGAGTGCCGTCCGGACGTCATCGTGAGCCGGGCCCTTGCCGGCCACGCTAGGGCAGCGCGGGAGCAGCCGGGGCGGCGGCGGTGGCGCCGGCCAGCGGGCCGAACAGCGCCGGCAGCGTCGACTCGTGCGCGGTCCGCAGCTCGTCGAGGTCGACCGTCAGGACGTCCTGGACCTCGAGCGTGGTGCCGTCGGTGACGCCGATGCGGGTGAGCGGCAGGCCGCGGGCGCTGCACATCTCGGTGAAGCGCAGCTCCTCCGAGCGCGGCACCGACACGAGCACCCGGCCGGCCGACTCGCTGAACAGCTGCACGAACGGGCTGAGCCCGGCCGGCAGCACCACGCGGGCACCGACGCCCCTGGCCAGCGCGCTCTCGACCAGGGCCTGCGCCAGGCCGCCGTCGGACAGGTCGTGGGCGGAGGACAGCATGCCGTCCCGGGAGCCGCTGACCAGTACCTCACCGAGGACCTTCTCGCGCTGCAGGTCGACCTGCGGCGGGGTGCCGCCGAGGTGCCGGTGCAGCGCCCAGGCCCACTCCGAGCCGCCGAGCTCGTCCCGGGTGTCGCCGAGCAGCAGCAGCACCTCGCCCTCGGTCTGGAAGCCCATCGGGGTGCGCCGGCTGACGTCGTCGAACAGCCCCAGCACCCCCACCACCGGGGTCGGGTTGATCGGCGTACCCGCGGTGGAGTTGTAGAAGCTCACGTTGCCGCCGGTCACCGGAGTGGCCAGCGCGGTGCAGGCCTCGGCCAGCCCGCGGGTGGCCTCGGCGAACTGCCACATCACCTCGGGGTCCTCGGGCGAGCCGAAGTTCAGGCAGTTGGTGACCGCGATCGGAACGGCGCCGGTGGCGGCGACGTTGCGGTAGGCCTCGGCGAGCGCGAGCTGCGCGCCCGCGAACGGGTCGAGGCGGGTGTAGCGGCCGTTGCCGTCGGTGGCGAGCGCCACGCCCAGGCCGGTCTCCTCCGACAGCCGGACCACGCCGGCGTCCTCCGGCCAGGCCAGCACCGAGTTGCCCAGCACGATCCGGTCGTACTGCTCGACCACCCAGCGCCGGCTGCACAGGTTGGGGCTGGCCACCATCTGCAGCAGCAGCTCCTTGGTCGCCTCCGGGTACGGCGGGAGGCTCGCGCTCTGGAGCGCGTCGAGGTCCGCCGGGCGGCTCATCGGCCGCTCGTAGACCGGGCCGTCGTCGGCCAGCGTGCCGGGGACGACGTCGACCACGGCCTCACCGTGCCAGAGGACCTGCAGGCGGTCGCCCGCGACGACCTCGCCGATGGCGGTGGCGATGACGCCCCACTTCTCGGCGATCGCGAGGACCTTCGGGAGGTTGTCGGGCGTGACGATCGCGAGCATCCGCTCCTGGGACTCGCTCGCGAGGATCTCGGTCGGGTCCATCGTCGCCTCGCGCAGCGGCACCCGGTCGAGGTGGGCGACCATCCCGCTCTTCCCGGCGGCGGAGGTCTCGGTGAGGGCGCAGGTCAGGCCGGCACCGCCGAGGTCCTGGATCCCCTCGACGAGCTGGGCGTCGAAGATCTCGAGGCACGCCTCGATGAGCAGCTTCTCGGTGAACGGGTCGCCGACCTGCACCGCCGGCCGGTTGGCCGGGCCGTCCTCCTCGAAGGTGGCGCTGGCCAGCACGCTGACACCGCCGATGCCGTCCCGGCCGGTCTTGGCGCCGAGCAGCACCACGATGTTGCCGACGCCCCTGGCGGCGCTCAGCTGGATGCGGTCCTTCGGCATGACGCCGAGGCAGAGCGCGTTGACCAGCGGGTTGCCCTGGTAGCTCGGGTCGAAGACGACCTCACCGCCGACGTTGGGCAGGCCCAGGCAGTTCCCGTAGCCGCCGATGCCGGCGACGATCCCGGGCAGGACGCGCTTGGTGTCCGGGTGGTCGGCGTCGCCGAAGCGGAGCGGGTCCATCACCAGGACCGGCCGGGCGCCCATCGTGAGGATGTCGCGGACGATGCCGCCGATCCCGGTGGCCGCGCCCTGGTACGGCTCGACGTAGCTCGGGTGGTTGTGCGACTCGACCTTGAAGGTGACCGCGAGGCCCTCACCGACGTCGACGACGCCGGCGTTCTCTCCCATGCCGACCAGCATCCGGTCGCCCTTGGGGATGTCGCCGAACTGGCGCAGGTGCACCTTGGAGCTCTTGTAGGAGCAGTGCTCGCTCCACATGATCGAGTACATCGCCAGCTCGGACTGGGTCGGCCGGCGGCCGAGGATGGCCTTGATGCGGGCGTACTCCTCGTCCTGCAGGCCGAGCTCGGCGTACGGCTGCTCCTCGTCGCTGGTCGACTCGGCGTTCTTGACGGTGTCGATCACTTGGCGACCAGTGCCTTCAGGACGGAGGTGAAGAAGCCCAGGCCGTCGGTGCCCGGCCCGGTGAGGTCTTCCACGGCGTGCTCGGGGTGGGGCATCAGCCCGACCACGTTGCCGCGCTCGTTGGTGATGCCGGCGATGTCCCGCAGGCTGCCGTTCGGGTTGCCGCCCTGGTAGTAGGCCACCACCCGGCCCTCGGCCTCCAGGGCATCGAGGGTCTTGGCATCCGCGACGAAGCAGCCCTCGCCGTTCTTGACGGGGATGGTGATGACCTGGCCCGCCTCGTAGTCCGACGTCCAGGCGGTCGCGGCGTTGGCGATCTCGAGCTGCTGGTCGCGGTGCACGAAGTGCAGGTTCTGGTTGCGGGTCAGCGCGCCCGGCAGCAGGTGGCTCTCGCACAGCACCTGGAAGCCGTTGCAGATGCCGAGGACCGGCAGCCCGCCCTTGGCGGCGTCGACGATCGTCGGCATCACCTGCGCGAACCGGGCGATGGCGCCGCACCGCAGGTAGTCGCCGTACGAGAAGCCGCCGGGCAGGACCACGGCGTCCACGGCGTGCAGGTCGCTGTCGGCGTGCCAGAGGGGTGTCACCTCCGCGCCCGCCAGTCGGGCGGCGCGCTGCGCGTCGCGGTCGTCGAGGCTGCCGGGGAAGGTGACGACGCCGATCTTCACTTGCGCAAGCCTACCGGGGCGCGGGCGCGTCCTCGAGGTGCTCGTCCCGGGACCACGGCCCGTCGCTCATCTGCCCCTTGCCGAGCCGGGTGATGACGGCCCCGCTCTGCCAGGTCAGCTGCTTCTCCAGGTGCACGACGGTGCCGAGCGCCGGCTTGGTGGTGAACTCCAGCCGGTCCACCAGCGCCCGCATCAGCTGGATGCCACGGCCCTCCTCGGCGTGCGGCTCGGCCTCGGCCAGCCCGTGCAGCGAGCCGTCGAAGCCGCCGCCGCGGTCGAACACCTCGATCACGCACTGGCCGCCGTTGATGCCGGCCGACACCTCGTACTCGTCGGCGCCGTCAGCGTGGTCCAGCACGTCGGTGCAGGCCTCGGTGAGCACCACCTCGATGTCGCCGATGGTGGCCTGCTCGATCTCCAGCGTCTCCAGCGAGGCCTTGAGGATCCGTCTGACGACGGGGACGGAGAGCTGGTCGCGGGGCAGAGCGAGCGTCAGCTTGATCTCCATGCCGGGGGCCTACCCGCGGCAGCCGCAGGTTTACCCGCCCCCTCCCCGCCGATCATGGAACTTGTGCTCACTTGCTGAGCGTGCGGGGCGGGCAACAACTCCATGATCGCCGGGCAGTCGGGGGCGCTCGGTAGGCTGCTGGCGTGGCCGTGCACAAGATCCTCGTCGACGTCATGCTCAAGCCGGAGATCCTCGACCCGCAGGGGCAGGCGGTCGCCAACGCGCTGCCGAACCTCGGCTACCCCGCGCCGGTGGGCCTGCGGATCGGGCGGCACGTGGAGCTCGCGCTGGAGGCGGCCGACGCCGACGCCGCGCTCGAGCAGGCCACCAAGATCGCGGACACGCTGCTCGCGAACCCGGTGATCGAGGACTACACCGTCCGCCTGGCCTGACGCTCAGGCGGCCTGCTGGGCGCGGCGCACCGCCGCCAGCACGGTCTGCACGATCTGCGCCTTGCGCAGCCGCAGGTCCTCGGCGGAGAACCTGAGCACGACCCAGCCGGCGGCTACCAGGGCGTTCTGGCGCTGCCGGTCGCGGGTGAACACGTCCGCGCGCTCGTGCACCGCGCGGCCGTCGTACTCCACCGCGATCCGCAGCTCCGGGAACGCGAGGTCGACGCGCGCCAGCCAGTCGCCGTCCGGCCCGAACACGTCGTACTGCGGCACGGGCGCCAGCCCGGCCTGGACGAGCAGCAGCCGGACCCGTGACTCCGGCGGCGACTCCGCCCGCGGGTCCGACAGATCCAGTACGTCGCGAGCCTGCCGCACCCCGCGGAGCTTGGCGTGGGCCAGGAGCTCGTCCCGCAGCTGCTGCTCGGTGCACAACCGGGCGCGCCGGCTGGCGTCCGCCACCACGACCGCCTCGGCCAGCGGCAGCCGGCGCAGCAGGTCGGCGACCGCCCGGGTCGGCCGCAGGCACCGCACGTCGTGCAAGCGGTACCGGTCCCGGCGGGGCAGCGCTGCCTCGCGGACCCGCAGTCCCTGCCGGCGGGGGACGACAACCCCGCGCGGCACCACGCACTCGAGCACCGGCGTCCCAGGCGGCAGCACGTCCACCCCGAGCAGCCAGAGCAGGCAGCGGTCGGCGACGTAGGCGTGCGCCGGCAGCAGCCGCTGCGCCGCGCGGGCGCGCACCACCAGGTCCAGGACGACGCCGGCGGGGACGTAGGCGCCGTACATCACCCGGCTCCACGCACCCGTCGCCAAGGCCGTGTCCAGCGCCCGCCGGCCGCCGAGACGGACCAGCAGCTCCGGCCGGGTGAGGACCTCCATGCCCGGGAGCCTGCCGCGCTGACGTGCTGCGCTGCTGGGGCCGTCCACACCCCCGCGCCGATCATGGAGTTGTTGCCCGCCCCGCACGCTCAGGAGGTGGGCACAAGTTCCATGATCAGCGAGGAACCGGGGGTCAGGACTGGCGGAGGTAGCTGTCGAAGCTGCTGCCGGTCAGGAGCTCGTAGGCCTCGACGTACTTGGCCCGGGTCTGCTCCACCACCTCGTCCGGCAACGCCGGGCCCGGCTCGGTCTTGTCCCAGCCGGCAGCGGACAGCCAGTCGCGGACGTACTGCTTGTCGTACGACGCCTGCGCCCGGCCGGGCTCCCAGGACGCCGCCGGCCAGAAGCGGGAGGAGTCCGGGGTGAGCACCTCGTCGCCGAGCACCAGGGCGCCGTCGCGGAGCCCGAGCTCGACCTTGGTGTCCGCCAGGATGATGCCGGCCTTCTCGGCCACCTCCAGGCCACGGCCGTAGACCCGGAGCGTCACGTCCCGCAGCTCAGCGGCGAGCGCGGCGCCGACCTGGGCCACCACCTCGTCGTACGTCATGGGCAGGTCGTGCTCGCCGACCGGCGCCTTCGAGGTGGGGGTGAAGATCGGCGCGGGCAGCCGCGAGCCGTCGACGAGACCTGCCGGCAGGGCCACCCCACTGACCAGCCCGGTCCGGTGGTAGTCGGTCATCCCGCCGCCGGTGAGGAAGCCGCGGGCCACGCACTCGACCTGCACCATGTCCAGGCGCTGGACCAGCACCGAGCGGCCGCGGACCTGCTCGGCGAACGGCTCCAGCGCCGGGAGCGCGCCCACCACGTCGGCCGTCACGACGTGGTTGGGCACCACGTCGGCCAGCTGCTCGAACCACCACAGCGACAGCCCGGTGAGGACCGCGCCCTTGTCCGGGATGCTCGTCGGCAGGATCACGTCGTACGCCGAGAGCCGGTCGCTGGCCACGAGCAGCAGCTGGTCGTCGCCGACGGCGTACAGGTCGCGGACCTTGCCGGAGTGGACCAGCGGCAGCGGGAGCGTCACGACAGCGCGGCCAGCCGCTCGAAGACCGGCGCCAGCCGCTCCAGGTAGCGCTCCGGCCGGCAGACCTCGTCGAGGCGGGCCTCATCGAGCTGCTTGCCGGCGGCCTTGGCCTGCGCGGTGAGGGTCTCCCGGAACGGCGTGCCGGTCTCCCAGGTCTGCATCGCGGCGGCCTGCACGAACGCGTAGGCGTCCTCGCGCGACAGCCCGCCCTCGACCAGCTCCAGCAGCACCGTCGAGGTGTAGATCAGCCCGCCGGAGGACTCCAGGTTGAACCGCATCCGGTCGGTGTCGACGACCAGGCCGGTCACCAGCCGGGTGGTCAGGTGCAGCAGGTAGTCGGTGGCGATCGAGGCGTCCGGCAGGCAGACCCGCTCGGTCGAGGAGTGCGAGATGTCGCGCTCGTGCCAGAGCGGGATGCCCTCCATCACCGGTACGACGGCCGCGCGGACGATCCGGGCCATGCCGGCGATCCGCTCGCTGGCGATCGGGTTCTTCTTGTGGGGCATCGCCGACGAGCCCTTCTGGCCCTTGCCGAACGGCTCCCACAGCTCGCGGACCTCGGTGCGCTGGCCGTGCCGCACCTCGAGCGCGAACGACTCGCAGACCGTCGCCAAGATGGCCAGCGCCGAGACCCACTCGCTGATGCCGTCGCGGATGACGACCTGGGTGGCGGCGTCGGCGGGCTTCAGGCCCAGCCGCTGCGCGACGGCCTGCTCGACGCCGCCGTCGATGTTGGAGTAGGTGCCGACCGCGCCGGAGATCTTGGCGATCGCGACGGCGTCGCGGGCCCGCTTCAGGCGGTCCCGGCTGCGGGCCATCGCGAACGCGATGTCGGCGACCCGGTGGCCCCAGGTGGTGGGCTCGGCGTGGATGCCGTGCGTGCGGCCGACCCGGACCGAGTCCTTGTGCGCCAGGCCCAGGTCACGCAGCGCGGCGACGAGGGTGTCGGCCTTGGCCAGCAGGATGTCGGTGGCCTCGACCAGCTGCAGCGCCAGCGCGGTGTCGAGCAGGTCGCTGCTGGTCATCCCGAAGTGCACGTAGGCGGCCGCCTCGCGCGGCGTGGTGTTGTCGGCCCAGGCCGACAGGAACGCGATGACGTCGTGCTGGGTGACCGCCTCGATCTCGGCGACCGCCTCCGGTGTCGGGGGCTTGGCCTGGCGTACCGGCTCGACGCTGTCGGCGGGCACCGTGCCGGCGGCGGCGTGCACCTCCAGCACCAGCGTCTCGACCTGGCACCACAGCTCGTACTTGTGGGCCTCGCTCCAGACCCTCCCCATCTCGGGCAGGGTGTAGCGCTCGATCACAGGTGCTCCTCAGGTACGGCGACGACGTCGCTCCCCATCCTCCCAGAGCCGCCGACGGGCACTAGCGGATGGCGGCCTTCTCGAAGTCGTCCTTGAAGCGCCACACCCGGCGGCGCAGCTCCGGGTCGCCGACCGCCAGCACCTGTACGGCGAGCACGGCGGCGTTCAGGGCGTTGTCGATGCCGACCGCGGCCACCGGCACCCCCGGCGGCAGCTGGGTCAGCCCGAACAGCGCGTCCTGGCCGTCCAGGGCCCCGGCCGACAGCGGTACGCCGACGACCGGCAGCGCCACGTGCGCGGCCACGATGCCGGCCAGCGCGGCGGACCCGCCGGACCCGGCGATGACGACCTCGATGCCGCGCGGCTCGAGCTCGCCCATCCACTCCGCCAGCGCCCGCGGGGAGCGGTGCGGCGACATGCAGACCTCGTCGTACACGACGCCGAAGCGCGCGAGCAGCGCGCCGGCCTGCGCCATCTGGTCGTGCTCGGCCGGGCTGCTGTAGATGATCGCGACACGCGGGGTCCGCTCGTCGCCGTCCAGCACCTGCGTCATGAGCCCTCCTGGGTCGGGACCGAGATCTCACCACGAACGGCCTTGGCCGCGATGTCCGAGCGCCAGAAACCGCCACGCAGCGTGACCGCCTCGAGCCCGAGGTAGGCCCGGTCGCGGGCGTCGGCGAGCGACAGCCCGGTGGCGGTCACCGACAGCACCCGGCCGCCGCTGCTGACCACCCGGTCGTCGTCGAGCGCGGTGCCGGCGTGCAGCACGGCGACCCCGTCCGGCAGGTCGCCGACCACGACGTCGTCGCCGGCGACCGGCGTACCCGGGTAGTTCTCGGCCGCGACCACCACGGTCACCGACGCGCCCGGCTTCCACTGAAGCGGCGGGTGGTTGGCGAGCTGGCCGGTGGCGCAGGCCAGCAGCAGCCCGGCCAGCGGGGTGTCCAGCAGCGCCAGCACCGACTGGGTCTCCGGGTCGCCGAAGCGGCAGTTGAACTCCACCACCTGCGGGCCGCGCGAGGTCATCGCCAGGCCGGCGTAGAGCAGCCCGCTGAACGGCGTGCCGCGGCGGCTCATCTCGTCGATGACGGGCTGCAGCACCGAGGCCGTGACGTCCTCGACGGTGCCGGCCGGCAGCCATGGCAGCGGCGCGTAGGCGCCCATCCCGCCGGTGTTGGGGCCGGTGTCGTCGTCGCCGACCCGCTTGTGGTCCTGGGCCGGCAGCAGCGGCCGCACCGTGGTCCCGTCGGTGACCGCGAACAGCGACACCTCCGGGCCGTCGAGGAAGTCCTCGATGACGACCCTGGCACCGGCGGTGGCCAGCGCGTCACGGGCGAACACCTCCGCCGCCAGCAGGTCCTCGGTGACCAGCACGCCCTTGCCCGCCGCCAGCCCGTCGGCCTTCACCACGTACGGCGGGACGCGGGCGCTCAGGGCGGCGACCGCCTCGTCGGCGGTGTGGCAGGTGTCGGCCGCCGCGGTCGGGACCCCGGCGGCGGCCATCACCTGCTTGGCGAAGGTCTTCGAGCCCTCGATCTGGGCGGCCGGCGCGGACGGCCCGAACACCGGGATCCCGGCCGCCCGGACCGCGTCGGCGACGCCCGCGACCAGCGGCGCCTCGGGGCCGACCACGACCAGGTCGAAGCCCCGGGCGAGCGAGGCGACCGCGGTCGGGTCGAGCGGGTCGACCGGCAGCGCCTCGGCCACCTGGACGGTCCCGGCGTTGCCCGGCGCCACCGCCAGCGACGTGACCGCAGGGTCGCGCGAGAGGGCGAGCGCCAAGGCGTGCTCGCGTGCACCGGTGCCGACGACAAGGACCTTCACCCGCAGGAGGTTACTGACGGCCCGGGACGGTGCATGATCACGGCCGTGGAGAGCGCGATCCTGCTGACCGTCCCGGAGGCCGAGGCCCTGGTCGGTGCCCTGCGCCAGGAGGGCGACGCGTCCGCGGCCCACGGCGTGCCGGCGCACGTCACGCTGCTCTACCCGTTCGTGCCGGACCCGGACGTCGGCTGCGTCGAGGAGCTGCAGTTCTTCTTCGAGCGGGTCGACCCGTTCACGCTGGACTTCACGGCGGTCGGGGAGTTCCCGGAGGTGGTCTACCTGGCGCCGGAGCAGGCCGACGAGGTGCAGCACCTCATCGGGGCGCTGGTGCGGCGCTGGCCCGAGTGCCCGCCCTACAACGGGCTGTTCGCGGACGTGGTGCCGCACCTGACGGTGGTCGACACCCCGGACGCGGCGCTGCGGGACCGCGCCCGGGCGGCCGTGGAGGCCGGCCTGCCGGTCCGCTCGACCGCCCGCGAGGCATCGCTGTGGGTGCACGACGACGCCGGCTGGCGGCAGCTCGCGGTCTTCGCGTTCGCGCCGCACGAGTAGGCCGGCGGGCGCGGCCCGGGTCCTAGAGGAGCGGGCGCAGCTCGAGGGTCTGCTCGCGGTCCGGGCCGACGCCGACCGAGCTGAACGGCGCACCGCTCATCTCCTCGAGCGCCCGGATGTAGAGCTGGGCGTTCTTCGGCAGGTCGTCGAAGGTGCGGGCCGTGGTGATGTCCTCGGTCCAGCCGTCGAAGTACTCGTAGACCGGCGTGGCGTGGTGGAAGTCGGTCTGGGTCATCGGCATCTCGTCGAAGCGCTTGCCGTCCACCTCGTAGGCCACGCAGACCGGGATCTTCTCCCAGCCGGTGAGCACGTCGAGCTTGGTGAGCACGAAGTCGGTGACGCCGTTGACCCGGGCGGCGTACCGGGCGATGACGGCGTCGTACCAGCCGCAGCGCCGGGGCCGGCCGGTGGTGGTGCCGTACTCGTGGCCGTTGGCGCGCAGCCGCTCGCCGTCGGCGTCGTGCAGCTCGGTCGGGAACGGGCCCTCGCCGACGCGGGTCGTGTAGGCCTTGACGACCGCGATCACCTGGTCGATCCGGTTCGGCGGGATGCCGGAGCCGGTGCAGGCCCCGCCGGCGGTGGCGTTGCTGGACGTCACGAACGGGTAGGTGCCGTGGTCGACGTCGAGCAGCGTGGCCTGGCCGCCCTCGAGCAGCACCGTCTTGCCCTCGTCGAGCGCGTTGCTCAGCAGCAGGCCGGTGTCGCGGACCATCGGGCGCAGCCGGTCGACGTAGGACAGCAGGTCCTCGACCACGGACTCCACGGTCACGGCCTTGCGGTTGTAGACCTTGACCAGCACCTGGTTCTTCAGCTCCAGGGCGCCCTCGACCTTGGCGCGCAGGATCTTCTCGTCGAACAGGTCCTGCACCCGGATGCCGAGCCGGTTCATCTTGTCGGCGTAGGTGGGGCCGATGCCGCGGCCGGTGGTGCCGATCTTGCGGCTGCCCAGGAAGCGCTCGGTGACCTTGTCCAGGATCCGGTTGTAGGAGGCGATGACGTGCGCGTCGGCGGACACCACCAGCTTGGAGGTGTCGATGCCGCGGGCCTCGAGGCCGTCGATCTCCTGGAACAGCACACCGAGGTCGATGACGACGCCGTTGGCGATGACGGGCGTGCAGCCGGGGCTCAGGATGCCGCTCGGGAGCAGGTGCAGGGCGTAGGTCTCGTTGCCGATGACGACGGTGTGGCCGGCGTTGTTGCCACCGTTGAACTTCACGACGTGGTCCACCGACCCACCGAGCTGGTCGGTGGCCTTGCCCTTGCCCTCGTCGCCCCACTGGGCGCCGATGAGGACGAGTGCGGGCATAGCGCTGCTCCCTAGAAATACCGAAAGGCCCTCGCAAGTGCGACGGGCCTCTTGCGGAAAAAGTCTAGCCGTAAGGTCGTGGTGTGGCGAAGATCCCAGGTGTCGACAGCTTCGTCGGCGGCGTGCTCGCGGTCCTGCAGGCGCAGACCGAGGCGCTCGCGGCCCTCCCCGGCGCGGTGCAGTCGCTGAGCGCCGCGGTCAAGAACCTCGCCGACGCGACCGCCGGCGCCAAGGACACGATCCAGACCCTGAACCGGCTGGCGACCCGGATCGAGGGCATCGTCGAGGAGCTCGAGGAGCCGCTCAAGGCGCTGGCCCCCGGGATGACCCGGATGGCCGCCGTCCTGGACGACCCGGTCGTCAGCACCGTGCCGGAGACGCTGGCGCAGGTGCAGCGCGACATCCTGCCGGTGCTGCGGACGCTGGCCGACACCAACGACCGGGTGGCGTTCATCGCCGGCTCCACCGAGCGGATCATGGCCTTCGTGGACGAGACCGGCCGGACGATCGCCGGCATCCCGGGCGCCGCGCTGCTCGCCCGCCGCAAGCCCGCCGTGCCGAAGCCGGCGGTCGCCGACTCCTAGGCCTCCAGCGCTCCCCGGGCGGCCGGGTCGGAGTCGTCCAGGAACGTCCGGATCCGGTCCGCCTCGGCGCGCTCACCGATCTCGTCGGCGGCCCGGCCGAGCGCGTAGAGCGCCCGCAGGAAGCCCTGGTTGGGGGCGTGCGCCCACGGCACCGGACCGAAGCCCTTCCAGCCGTTGCGGCGCAGCGCATCCAGGCCGCGGTGGTAGCCGACCCGGGCGTAGGCGTAGCTCTCGATGACGGCGCCGCGGCCCCAGGCCGCCTCCGCCAGCTGGGCCCAGGCCGCGCTGTGGGTCGGGTGCGCGGCCGCCACCTCGGCCGGGTCGGTGCCGGCCTCCAGCAGCTGGCGCGGCGCGGCCTCGTCGGGGAGCAGGGTCGGCGGCGGTCCGCCCAGCAGGTCCTTGCCGGTGATGCTCATGGCGCCATGATGCCGTCCGCCGGTGCGGCCGCTCGCACGGCACCCCCGCGCGCCACCCCGGCCCTCGCCGATCATGGGATGAGTGCCCGCGCCGCACGCTCAGGAGATGGGCAACAGTTCCATGATCGGCGCGGGATCAGGCCAGAGGGGTACGGCGGAGGAGCTGGGCCAACGCGCCCTCGTCGCCGCGGGCCTGCAGCTGGGCGGCCACCGCCGACCGGTGGGCGGCGTCCACGTTCCCGCCGTACTTGAACTTGGCCTCGGCGGACCGCACCGCCAGCCGCAGCCCGCGGATGCCGGGCAGCCGCCGCTCGTGCACCACCGGGTCGGCCACCGCCGACCCCGGCTCGAACGCGCCGAGCTGGGCCCGGAGCACCTCCAGCAGCTGCTCGCCCTCCAGCACGGTGGCCTCGCACACCAGCGTGACGGCGGCGTAGTAAGACGTGGGGACGCCGAGGGTCGGGTCCTCGTCGCCGACCGCCTTCCACGCCGACGGCACGTAGGCCCAATCGCCGTGCACCGAGAACACCACGGTGGGGTCCTCCTCGACCGCCCGCAGCGCCGGGTTCGGCCGGGCCAGGTGCAGCAGCACCTCGCTGCCGTCCCAGATGAAGTGGGTGGGCACCACCACCGGCACCGCCCGGCCGCGGCCGGGGGCGATGAGGGTGCCGACCTGCTGGGTCCCGAGCCAGGCCCGCCACTCGTCGTCGTCGCTGGCGGCGTCCCAGGGGTGGATGAGCACAGCCTCAGGCTAGGCGGCGACCCAAGCGGTTTCCTTCAGCCGCTGGGCGTCGTCGAACAGCTCGCGGATGCCGAGCCGGGCGGCCACCACGCCGGCGATCGCGACCGCGCCGAGCAGCATGTACATCACCACCACCTGGTACCGGATCGCGGTCAGCGGGTCGACGCCGGCGAGCAGCAGGCCGGTCATCGCCCCCGGCAGCGAGATGAGCCCGACCGTCTTGACCGCGTCGATGTCGGTGACCAGCGCGGTCCGCAGCGCCAGCCGCCGGTGCGGCGCGAAGGCCTCCGCCGCCGGCAGCCCGAGCGCCAGCCGGGCCTCCACGAAGCGGCGGGACGCGACGGCCTCCTCGGCCAGCCGGAGCAGCACCACCGAGGTGCCGCGGGTCGCGGCCGACACCACCATCCCGCCGACCGGCACCACGACCCGCGGCTCGGCCTGGATGACCTGCGCCGCCACCAGCAGCCCGAGGGTGGCGGTGACCCCGACCGTGATGGCGGTCGCGGCCACCCAACCGGCCCGCGGCACGCCCCTGCCGCGGCCGGCCGCGACGCGGGCCCCGACGGCCACCATCCCGACCACCCAGAGCAGCGACCCGGGCAGGCCGGTGTGGGTGAACAGCACCCCCAGCAGGGCGCCGACCGCGACCAGCTGCACGATCGCCCGCACCGCCGCGATCGCCACCTCCCGGCCCAGGCCGAGGCCCTCGCGGACCACCACGGCCAGGCAGGCGGCGACCAGCAGCACGGAGGCGCCGACCCCCCACCAGGTGGGCACCGACGGGCTCACGACGCGCCCCGCAGGTAGGCCGACTCAGTCGCCGGCCCGGCCTCCACGACGTGGCCGCGGTCCAGCACCACGACGTCGTCGGCCAGCCGGCTGGCCTGTCGCAGGTCGTGGCTGACGAGCACCGCGGACAGTCCGTCGGCGACCAGCGCCCGGACCACGCGCTCCACGGACTGTGCCGCGACGGCGTCGAGCGCCGAGGTCGGCTCGTCGAGCAGCAGCACCTCCGGGCCGACGGCGAGCGCCCGGGCCAGGCACAGCCGCTGCGCCTCGCCGCCCGACAGCGACGCGGTGTCCCGGTCGAGCGCGATCCCGTCCAGCCCTGCGCGGCCGAGCAGCACCCGCGCCTCGTCGTCGCGGAGCGTCGGGCGTCCGACGGCCAGGTCGGCCCGCACCGTCGCGCCCAGCAGCACCGGGGCCTGCTGCACCAGCCCGACCCGGCGCCGCACCTCGAGCACGTCGTACGACGGAAGCGGGCGCCCGTGGAACAGCACCCGCCCGGAGGTGGGCTCCAGCAGCCGGTCGAGCAGCCGCAGCACGGTGGACTTGCCGGCGCCGCTGGGACCGGCGACGGCGGTGCAGCGGCCGGGCGCGAACGACGCGCTGAGGCCGTCGAGCACGGTGACGCCGCCGCGCACGACCGAGACGTTGTCCAGGACGAGCACGTGGACATCATGCGCGAGGGCCGGCCCCCGTGGGGAGCCGGCCCTCGGGCAGGTCGGGCTAGGCGGTGCGCAGGCGCCGCACCAGCACGGCCGCGCCGGTCAGCACCATCAGTGCCAGTGCCGGGGCGCCGAGGCCACCGGTGGCGGCCAGCCCGTCCCTGGCCGGGGCCTGCGGCTTGGCGCCCGGTCCGGTCGGCAGCCCCGGGCCACCGATCGGCTGCGCCACCGCGGACTCGGAGGCGAAGCCGTAGTTGAACTTCGCGCAGCCGCCGGCGGTCGTGAAGGTCACGTCCGCCACCAGGTCGTAGGCGTCCGCCGTGTTGCCGGTGTCGCCGTCGAGCGCGCTGACGTCGAGCTTCAGACAGTCGTGGTCGAAGACCCAGGGCTGGGCGCCGTCGCCGTCCGCGTCCTTGCTCTTGTCACGGGTCGGCTCGCTGTAGTTGTCGATGTGCGGCTTGCCCTTGGCGTCGCTGTACGACGAGCCCTCCCGGAAGGTGGCGTCGTTGAGGTCCGGGGTGTCGGACTCCGCCGTCGGCTTGCTGTCCAGCGGGGTCTGCGCCGGTGGGTTGTCGGTGCCGACGTTGCCGTAGCCGTGCGCCTCGTCGGTGTAGGTCAGCAGCACGCCGGGCTGGAACGCGGTCGGACCGCGGTCGGACTCACCGCGACCGTCCACGTCGAAGCCGGACCGGTCGCGCAGCTCGAGCAGGTAGGCGTGCTCCTGCGACGACGGGACACCGGCCTCGAGGTAGCTCCAGCCCTCGGTGCAGGTACCGCCCGAGACCGAGAGGTCCTCCTTGCAGCCACCGGGGTAGACGGCCGGGTCGTTCGGGCCGCCCTTGCCGTTCTCGAAGTCGCTGCTGAACAGCACCTTCTCGGCGCCGCCCACCGTCGCGACGATCTTGAGGTCGTCGATGATCCAGCCGAGCCGGGCCAGGCCCGGGTCGGTCGCGTAGCTCAGGCGCAGCGTGCTGCCCTTCTTGCCGGCCAGCGAGCTCAGGTCGTAGCTGTCGGCCACGAACGTCGGCGCCGGGTACCGGCCGGCGACCCGGTCGACCGCCTGCGTGTTGGCGGCGTAGGAGCCGCTGGTGCCGGTGAGGGCGTTGCCGAACTTCTGCAGGCAGGAGTTGGCGTTCGGGTTCTGCGTCGCCGGCGTGCTGTAGCCGTTGGCCGACGCCACCGAGGCGTAGGTGACCTTGCCGGCCTCGTCCGGCGTGCCGGTCAGCACGAAGCCGTAGTCGTAGTCCCACTCGATGTCCCACAGGCTCTTGAACGAGGCCGTGATCTTCGTGCCGGCCGGCAGGTCGCCGAGGCCGGGGATGACGAAGTCGAGGTTGTGAGCACCGGTCGGCACGCAGCCGAAGTCGTTGCCCTGCCGGGAGTACCAGACCCGCTTGCCGGAGGCACCGGACTTGATGACGGCCGGGTCGACCAGCTGGCGACCGGGCAGGGCCACCGCGTAGGTCTGGCCGTTGTGGATGCCGTAGTCGCCCTTCTTGGCCGACAGCGTGTAGGGCTTGCCGTCCGGGGTGACCCAGTGGATGAGGCCGGTGTCGCGCTTGGTGTCGTGCCAGCCCTTGACCTTCTTGGTGCCGGTCGGCAGCACCTCGGGCACCACCCAGCCGAGTTCCTTCTTGGCGATGACGTCCATGTTCTGCGACTTGTCGGTCGCCATCAGGGTGAAGTCGCCGTAGGTCTCGCGGCTGCCGGTGGAGTAGTAGTCCGGCAGGCCGAGCGAGTGGCCGTACTCGTGGGAGATGACCGAGGCGAACTCGATCGCCGTCTCCGGGTTGACGTTGTACGGGCCGACCCGGACGTAGACCACGAGGTCCCTGCCCATGTCCCTGGTCGTCTTGGTCGTGTACGACGTGTCGGTGTACCAGAGCGGCTGGCCCTCGAGGTCCTTGAGCTGGTCCTTGGAGATGTAGCCGGTCAGGCCGGTCTTCGGGTCGGTGTAGCTGTGCTCGAGCGAGGAGGAGTGCGGCCAGATGTTGTCGTTGGAGACCTCCTGGCAGTCCGCGGCGACCGACAGCTGGCTCGCGCCGTTGCCGCCGCAGCCCTGGAAGACGACCTCGAAGAAGTCCACGACGCCGTCCTTGTCGGTGTCGTAGTCGCTGTAGTCGATGTCGGGGTCGGCCACGACGGCCGCGTCGTACGCCGCCTTGGCGGCCGGCCCGCAGCCCGAGTCGATGCTCTGCAGCGCCCCGACGCCGGCGACCGCGCCGACCAGCGCCGAGCCGTTGGCGTCCGCGCCGTAGTAGTTGCGCATGCCGGGCAGCTGGTACCAGCCGTCGGTGATGCGCTTGGTGTAGGTGGCCAGCGGCGCGCCGTCCTGCGGGTCCACCGTGGTGGTGCCCGTGCAGCTGTTGGTCTGCGCCGGGTCCGGCTTCGAGAAGTGCAGCGGCTCCGGCTCGCGGCTGTAGTCGCGGTCCTTCAGGGCCACCGACGGGATGGTGGCGTGCGGGAACAGCTGCCCGTAGCTCATCTCCTGGAACAGGTTGAACGTCGAGGCCTTGTTCGCGGGGTCGTTGATGACCTTGTCGAGGTCGGCCGAGGACGCGGTGTGCTTGAAGTCGGCGAAGTCGACCGGCACCACCGGGAACGGCCGGTCGCCGTAGCGGGCGGTCTCGTAGCCGCCGGACGGCGGGATCACCTTGGGGCCGTGGCTGGCGAAGCGTCCGGTCATCGAGCCGACCGTGATGCTCGCGACGCTCGAGATGTTGCGCCACACGACGGTGGGCTCCTCGGCGAAGGTGTCGGCGGCCGCCTCCAGGACCAGGACCGCCCGGCTGCCCGCGGCCAGCGCCGGCAGCGTCCAGGTGACCAGGCCGGAGCTGGCCTTCGCCGTCCCCTGCGTCGGGCGGGCCGCGAGCCACTCCATGCCCCGCGTCTTGGGCAGCCGGACGGTGACGGGCTTGGCCCCCGCCGTGGTGTTGGTGATCAGCAGGCGCGACGGGTAGCTCTCGCCGGGCTTGACCCAGCCCAGGCTCGACACGAAGGAGTTCTCGACCCGCAGGCCGGCGACCGTGCCGACACTCGGGAGGGCGGCCGGCACCTGCGCGCCGGGCGCCTGGGGCAGCGCCGCCTGCGCGGTCGAGGTGCCCAGCAGGGCAAGGGGGGCGAGCAGGGCGGCGGCGACGAGCGCGCTCAGGCGCACACGTCGAGGGGCGTTCATGCGGAGGGCTCCCGGGAGTCGACAGCGAGGGGTTTGGGCCCACTTCGACGTCCGATGTCAGGTTCCTGTCAGCCCACCGAGCGACTTACGTCACCCGGGGCTCCCAGGCGTCAGGAGACCCGCAGCTGCCAGGCGGCGTTCCAGACCTTCTGGTCCACGACGCCCGGGGTGGTCTTGAGGCCCTTCTCGGCCGCGAACCGGGCCGCGACGTGCGCGCTCTTCGGGCCGTAGCGGCCGTCGACCTTGATGTCCCAGCCGCGCGCGGCCATCCGGGCCTGCCAGGCCCGGACGTCATCCCGGGTCTGCTTGACCAGCTTGGTGGTCAGCGCGGTGCCCGCGAAGGCCGGCGTCGCGGTGGGACGGCTGGCCTTGGCGATCGTGACCCGGTGCGACCGCGAGGCGCGGGCCGCCTCGACCCGGTCGTCACCGAGACCCAGCCTGCGGGCGCAGGCCGGCCAGGGCTGCCAGCCGCGGGCCGCCTGCAGCCGCTGTGCGGCGGCGTCCTGCGTCGCCGGCCGGGCGTCGGAGGGCTTGCCGGTGTAGCCGAGCCCGCGCCAGGTGCGCAGGTCGAACTGGTAGGCGCCGTAGTAGCCGTTGCCGGTGTTGATGGCGTAGTTGCCGCCGCTCTCGCACATCCGCAGCCGGGCGAAGTCGTCCTCGGCGGCAGCGCTGGCCGGCGTCGCCAGGGCGGCGCCGAACGTCGCCGTCAGCCCGCCCGCGGCGAGCGCCGGGGCGGTCTTGCTGGGCTTGGCGTGACGGGGCTTGCGTGCGCGCAGCAGCGACACCGAGCAGTCCTTGTCCCGTTCGCCTGCGGAGTGAGCTGTCGGGTTCGGGCAGGGCTGCCCGGCTCCTGTCGGAGCTTCACCCCGAGGGCGCGTGCGCGCCCGGTGTACGTGGTTCCCCCGCTCCTGCCCCTCGGTGATCGGATCAACGGGCACCCCGGGGCAGGACTCGGCGGTGGGGACCCGTGCCCCGCCTTCCGGCGTGGCGCGTTGACACGCTAGTCCAATCGGCGCGTGTGATCTACGCCTTGAGCGCGGTCCCGGCCGAACGCAGGTCCTCACAGGCCCGCTGCACCCGGGCCGCCATGCCGGCCTCGGCGCTCTTGCCCCAGGCCCGCGGGTCGTACAGCTTCTTGTTGCCGACCTCGCCGTCGACCTTCAGGACGCCGTCGTAGTTCTTGAACATGTGGTCCGCCACCGGCCGCGTGAAGGCGTACTGGGTGTCGGTGTCGACGTTCATCTTCACCACGCCGTAGTCCAGCGCCTCCCGGATCTCCTCGAGCAGCGACCCGGAACCGCCGTGGAAGACCAGGTCGAACGGCTTGTCCGTGCCGTACTTCTCGCCGACCGCGTCCTGGATCTGCTTGAGGATCTCGGGGCGGAGCTTGACGTTGCCGGGCTTGTAGACGCCGTGCACATTGCCGAAGGTCGCCGCCAGCAGGTAGCGGCCCTTCTCGCCGAGGCCGAGGACCTCGGCCGTGCGGAGCGCGTCCTCCGGGGTGGTGTACAGCTTCTCGTTGATGGCGTTCTCGACGCCGTCCTCCTCGCCGCCGACCACGCCGATCTCGAGCTCCATGACGATCCTGGCCTTGGCGCACTGCTCGAGCAGGTCGGCCGCGATCGCCAGGTTCTCCTCGAGCTCGACCGCCGAGCCGTCCCACATGTGCGACTGGAACAGCGGCAGCTCGCCGCGGGCGACCCGCTCCTGGCTGATCGCGATGAGCGGCCGCATGTAGCCGTCGAGCTTGTCCTTGGGGCAGTGGTCGGTGTGCAGCGCGATGTTGACCGGGTAGTTCTTGGCCACCACGTGCGCGTACTCGGCGAGCGCCACCGCGCCCGCGACCATGTCCTTGACCTTCGGACCGGACAGGTACTCCGCCCCGCCGGTGCTGACCTGCACGATGCCGTCGCTGCCGGCGTCGGCGAAGCCCTGCAGCGCGGCGTTCAGCGTCTGCGAGCTGGTGACGTTGATGGCCGGGTAGGCGAAGCGGCCGGCCTTCGCGCGGTCGAGCATCTCGGCGTAGACCTCAGGCGTGGCGATCGGCATCGGGGCGCTCCTTCACAGCTGAACGGCGGTGCCGCCGATCCTGCCAGACGGGGGCGCCGGCGTGGACCCCCGCCCGGCTACCGCCGTACAACGGTTGTCAGGCGCCGGGCAGGCAGGGTCGGTAGGTTGGCCGGGTGAGCGCCACCACCGTGCAGGCCCTGCCCGCCTTCCTCGACGGCCAGCACCTCGTCGAGTCCTTCGGACTGGTGGGCATCCTGCTCATCGTCTTCGCCGAAACCGGTCTGCTGCTGGGCTTCTTCCTGCCCGGCGACTCGCTGCTGTTCGCGGCCGGGTTCGCGGCCACCGGTCGGCTGAGCGACTCGCTGCACCCGAACATCGCGCTGGTGTGCATCAGCGTGAGCATCGTCGCCATCATCGGTGCGCAGACCGGCTTCTACATCGGGCGCAAGGCCGGGCCGGCGCTGTTCAACCGCGAGGACTCGCGGTTCTTCAAGCGCTCCTACGTGACGAAGGCCGAGGAGGTCATCGAGCGGTACGGCGCCGGCAAGGCGATCGTGCTGGCGCGCTTCATCCCGATCGTGCGGACCTTCCTCAACCCGCTGGTCGGTGCCGGGGACCTGTCGGTCCGCACCTTCACGCTCTGGAACATCGTGGGCGGCGTGCTGTGGGGCACCGGCGTGACGCTGCTGGGCTACTACCTGGGCCAGGTCGACGCGATCGGCAAGAACATCGAGATCTTCGCGATCCTCGTGGTGATCATCTCGGTCATCCCGATCGCGGTGGAGCTGCTCAAGGCCCGCAAGGCCTCCCGCGTCTAGCGGTCAGGCCAGCCCGAGGTCGGCGAGGGAGTACGCGAAGCGGTAGGGCACGCCCTCCGCCTCGATCTTCTCGCCCGCGCCGGTGTCGCGGTCGGCGATGGTGGCCACCCCGACCGGGATCGCCCCGGCCTCGCGGACGGCGGCGAGCGCGGTGAGCGGCGAGCCACCGGTGGTGGAGGTGTCCTCCACCACGAGCACCCGACGGCCCGCGATGTCGGGGCCTTCGATGCGGCGCTGCAGGCCGTGGGCCTTGGCCTCCTTGCGGACCACGAAGGCGTCCAGCTGGCGCCCGGCGGCGGCGGCCTGATGCAGCATCGCGGCGGCGATCGGGTCGGCGCCCATCGTCAGGCCGCCGACGGCGTCGTAGTCGAGGTCCGCGGTGAGCTCCAGCATCACGCGGCCGACCAGCGGGGCGGCCGCCGCCGACAGCGTCGTGCGGCGCAGGTCGACGTAATAGTCGGCCTCCCGCCCGGACGACAGGGTCACCCTGCCGTGGACGATCGCCTGGGAGCGGACGAGGGACAGGAGGTCATCGCGGTCGGTCACAGGGCCTGAGGCTATCGGCCCGCCAGCAGCTGCCGCTCCACCGCTTCCGGCAGGCCGTGCACCGCCCGGTCCGGGCGCTGGGCCGGCATCCCGTCCTCCTGCAGCCACGCCCAGGTGTCCCGGACGGTGTCGGCCACCGGCCGCGAGAGCAGTCCGGTGGCCACCGCGGCCGAGGTGTCGCTCTCCATGAAGCCGGCGTACTCGCCGCCCTCCGGCACCCAGCAGGGCAGCTGGGTCCACGGCTCGGCGCCGCTCGCCAGAACGCTTTCCTGGTCGACCCACACCAGCTCGGCGGTCCCGCCGGTCGCCGCGACCACTGCCTCCAGCAGCAGCTGGGTGGTGGTGTGGCCGCTCGGGCAGACCAGGTCGTAGGCGCCACTGAGCCCCGCGGCCAGCCCGTCGAGCAGCCAGGCGGCGAGGTCCCGGACGTCGACGTACTGCAGCGGCCGGTCCGGCCGGCCGGGCGCCACCACCCGGCCGCCGCGGGCCGCCCTGTTCAGCCACCACGGCAGCCGGCCGATGTC
>JAOPVD010000340.1 GCA_025966295.1 Frankiales bacterium
AGCCGGCCGGTCGCGCGCTGCCCGGCGTGCAGCGCACGGACCCCGGCCAGCGCGACCAGCAGCAGGAGCAGCACGGCGACCCCGAGCAGCCGCTCCGGCGGGCGCAGCGGCAGCCGCGGGGACGGCGGGTCGACCGCGACCAGCACGTCGCGCAGCGGCCCGGGATGCCGCGGGTCGACGACCGTGACCACTGGAGCCGGCCGTCCGGCCCGGGTCACGGCAGGCCGCCGCGGCCCGCGGGGACGCAGCGCTCGACGGCCACCCCTTGAGGCTAGAGCGCCTCAGCGGTCGCAGGGCGCTGCACCGGGAACGGGAGGGCGCGCAGGTCCGGGCTCACGACGCCGCCGCGCCAGCCGCTGCCCTGGGCGAGCAGCCACCGGCTCTTGTCGGCGCGCTGCGCGGAGGCGAACAGCCAGCCGTGCGCCCGGTCGCAGCCCAGCTCGGTGAGCCGGGCCTGCTCCGACCAGGTCTCGACGCCCTCCGCGACGACGTACAGGCCGCGGGCGTGCGCCCGGGCGAGCACGCTGATCACCAGCGCGTCGTCGTGGCCGGCGTCGCCGACCCCGCGGACGTAGCGGTGACCGAGCTTGATGGCGTCGATCGGGAGCGCCTCGATGGCGCCGAGGGTGGCGTAGAAGCTGGTGAAGTCGTCGACCGCCAGCGACACCCCGGCGGCGCGGAGCGCGCGCAGCCGCGGCGCGGCCTCGGCGCCGAGCTCGAGGACGGTCCGCTCGGTGAGCTCCAGGCCGAGGCAGCCGGGCGTCAGGCCGTGCTCGGCGACCACCGCGGCCACCAGCTCGGGGAAGCCGGGGGCGCGCAGCTGCGCGGTGCTGACGTTCAGCCACAGCTGCCGGACGGGGGCGCGCAGGTCGCGCCAGCTGGCCGCCTCGGCGGCGCCGGTGCGCAGCACCCACTCGCCGATCGGCGAGATCTGGCCGGACGAGATGGCGAGGTCGAGGAAGTCGGCCGGCCCGAGCACACCGAGGTCGCGGTGGTGCCAGCGCAGCAGGCCCTCCATCGCCACGATGGCGCCGCTGTCGAGGTCGATCTCCGGCTGGTACAGCAGCTCGAGGGTGCCGTCCGTCGCCGCCCGCTGCAAGCAGGCCGGGTCCACCGTTGCCGTTGTCATGCGTCGATCTTGGCCCGATCTGTCCGTTCTGCGACATGATCAACCCGGGTGGTTCGGGCCTAGTCCGTCCTGCCCACCGACCTGAGCGCCTGCTCCAGCAGCCCGGCGCCCGGCTCGAGCCAGCGCACCCGCGGGTCGCGCCGGAACCAGGAGCGCTGCCGGCGCACGAAGCGGCGGGTGGCCGTCACCGTCTGCTCCTTGGCGGCGCGCTCGTCCAGCCGGCCGTCGAGCTGGGCCAGCGCCTGCGCGTAGCCCAGCGCCCGGCTCGCGGTGACGCCGTCGCGCAGACCCGCGAGCCCGGCCACCTCGGCCGGCAGGCCCTGCTCCCACATCCGGTCCACCCGGGTCGCGACCCGCTCCGCCAGGTCGTCGCGGTCCAGGCCGACGTAGACCGTCGGCACGTGCATCTCGTACGACGTCATGGCGCCCGGCATCCGGCCGGTGAGCAGCACCACCTCGAGCGCCCGGACGATCCGGCGCCCGTTGGACGGCTCCATCCGGGCCGCGGCCTCCGGGTCGAGGGCCCGCAGCCGCTGGTGCAACGCTCCCGGTCCGTCCGCGGTCAGCGCCGCCTCGAGCTCCTGGCGCAGCTCCGGGTCGGTGCCGGGGAACTCCATCCGGTCCAGCGCGGCCCGGACGTAGAGCCCGGAGCCGCCGACCACGACCGGGGTGACGCCGCGGGCCTGCAGCTCGGCGAGCCGGTCGCGGCACAGCTGCTGGTAGGCCGCCGCGGTGGCGGTGACCCGCACGTCCCACACGTCCAGCAGGTGGTGCGGCACGCCCTGCTGCTCCGCGGCCGTGAGCTTGGCGGTGCCGATGTCCATGCCGCGGTAGAGCTGCATCGAGTCGGCGTTGACCACCTCGCCGCCGAGCGCCTGGGCGAGCGCCACCCCCAGGTCGGACTTGCCCGCTGCGGTGGGCCCGACGACGGCCACGACCGGGTTCACGGTGGCGTCACCAGTGGCTGACGTGGACCTCGAGGCCGTCGCGGTCGAGGTCGGGGCGCCGGACGAGGCCGGCCCGCTCGGCGAGGGCGAAGGCGTGCGGGCTGCCTGGCGGGGTGCGAGCCACGACCGGCAGCCGGGCCGAGTGCTCCTGGGCGACGAGCAGCGCCTCGTGGACCGCCTCGAGCGCGTAGCCGCGGCCCCAGCTCGCCCGGGTGACCCGGTAGTGGAGGTCCCAGCTGTCGCGCAGGTGGAAGGTCATGAAGCGCAGGCCCGCGACCCCCACGAGACGGCCGCGGTGCTCGAGCACCCAGCAGCCCATGCCGTCGGCGGCCCAGGTGGCCAGGTACCCCCGGGCGGTGGCGTCGGCCTGCTCCGCTGTCGGCACCGGGCCGGACCCCGGCTCGCGCTCGAGCGCGGCGAGCTGCGCAAGGTCGGCCTCGACGGGCCGCCGCAGGTGCAGGCGGTCGGTCCAGCGCTGCTCGGGGGAGGTCAAGCCGGAGCCCCGACGCGCGGCATCCCGAGCGAGACGCCCGGGGTGCGCGGCGCGCGCCCGGCGGCCCAGGCGTCACCCGCCGTCGTACGGCGATGCGACAGCAGCGGGCCGTCGGCCAGCAGGTAGTGCGGCGCGGCGCCGGTCACGACGGTCTCGACGAGGTCACCGGGGCGCACCCCGTCCACCCGCGTCAGGTGCACCAGGCGGTTGTCACGGGCCCGGCCGGTCATCCGGTCCGGCCCGTCCTTGCGGCCTTCGCCCTCGCTGACGAGGACCTCCGCGGTGCTCCCGACCTGGGCCTGCATCCCGTCGTAGGTGATGGCGTCCTGGAGCGCGACCAGGCGCTGGTAGCGCTCGGCGACCACGGCCGGCGGCACCTGGTCGGCGTAGCTGGCGGCCGGCGTGCCGGGCCGCGGTGAGTACTGGAAGGTGAAGGCGCCGGCGAAGCGGGCCGCGGCCACCACCCGCAGGGTGTCCTCGAAGTCGGCGTCGGTCTCGCCCGGGAAGCCCACGATGATGTCGGTGGTGATGGCCGCGTCCGGGATCTGCGCGCGGACCCGGTCCAGGATGCCGAGGTAGCGCTCGGAGCGGTAGGAGCGCCGCATCGCCTTGAGCACCGCGTCCGAGCCGGACTGCAGCGGCATGTGCAGCGACGGGCAGACCGCCGGCGTCTGCGCCATCGCGGCGATGACATCGTCGGTGAAGTCGCGCGGGTGCGGGCTGGTGAAGCGAATCCGCTCCAGCCCGGTCCGGCCGACCGCGCGCAGCAGCTTGCCGAACGCCTCCCGGTCCCCGAACGAGCGGCCGTAGGAGTTGACGTTCTGGCCGAGCAGCGTGACCTCGAGGACGCCCTGTTCGACGAGCACCTCGACCTCGCGCAGGACGTCGGCCGGCCGGCGGTCCTGCTCCTTGCCGCGCAGCGCCGGGACGATGCAGAACGTGCAGGTGTTGTCGCAGCCGACGCTGATCGACACCCAGGCGCTGTAGCTGCTCTCCCGCCGCGCCGGCAGCGTCGAGGGGAACACCTCGAGCGCCTCGAGCAGCTCGACCTGGGCCTCCCGCTCGACCCGGGCGCGCTCCAGCAGCACCGGCAGCGACCCGACGTTGTGGGTGCCGAAGACGACGTCGACGTACGGCGCCTTCTCCACGATGAGGCCCTGGTCCTTCTGCGCCAGGCAGCCGCCGACCGCGATCTGCATGCCAGGGTGCTGGTCCTTGACCGGCTTGAGGTGGCCGAGGTTGCCGTACAGCTTGTTGTCGGCGTTCTCGCGCACCGCGCAGGTGTTGAACACGACCAGGTCAGGCGTGCTGCCCTCGACCGCGGGGACGTAGCCGGCCTCGTCGAGCAGGCCGCTGATGCGCTCGCTGTCGTGCACATTCATCTGGCACCCGTAGGTGCGCACCTGGTAGGTCCTGCTCACCGCCCCAGGGTACGGGCGGGAGGCTGCTCCGAACGGCACCACCCGTCCGGGTGGTCCCGAAATGACCCTTCGGTGTCACGCGGCGGACCCGACGAGTTGGACATCCTGCTGCGTATGCGGACAAGGATCGGTCTACGCCACCCGAGCGACCGGGGGTTCACCCTCGTCGAGCTCCTCATCGTCATGACGATCCTCGGGCTCCTCGCCGGCATCGCCATCCCGGTGATCCTCAGCAACCGCGGCAAGGCGTACAAGGCCACCATGGCCTCCGACCTGCACGCCGCGGTCCTGGCCGAGATGACGTGGAACGCCGAGCACGAGACGTACACCACCGACGTCCTGGACCTGACCAAGCACGGCTACGTGATGTCCGAGGACATCACGCCGGTGCACATCTTGGTCACCGGCAAGACCTTCGTGGCCTGCCTGAAGCACACCAAGTCCAGCAGCTGGCTGGTGTACGACTCCAGCAGCAGCA
>JAOPVD010000365.1 GCA_025966295.1 Frankiales bacterium
TGTCCCCGGACGCGACACGCCCCTACATGATGGTACCGGGCTGCCCGGGGCACTAGCGTCCTACGACGTGAGTCATGTCCGGCGCTGCTCGCGCACCGCGTGCGCCCTGCCCGCCGTGGCGACGCTCACCTACGTCTACGCCGACTCGACCGCCGTCGTCGGTCCGCTGGCGACCCACGCCGAGCCGCACACCTACGACCTGTGCGAGGCGCACGCGCACCGCCTCACCGCGCCGCGGGGCTGGGAGGTCGTCCGCCACGACCCCGACCCGGCGCAGACCCGGGTGCGCAGCAGCGACGACCTGGAGGCGCTCGCCGACGCGGTCCGGGAGGCGGCCCGCCCGGCGGTCCACGTCGACCGGCCGGGGCTGCCGGAGACCAGCGGGCGCCGCGGGCACCTGCGGGCGCTGCCGACGCCCATCTGACCCAGACACTTTGTCCGGTTTGCCCCCGACGCGCCGGGTCTTCAAGCGTTTCGTCCATTGCTCCGAAGGGGTGAGCAGCAGATCGTCCCGCTTTCCCTGACCAGCCCAGGAGCCCGCATGTCTCTCGTCACCACGCCGACCAGCCAGCTCGCGACCTGCGTCGCCTGCCACGGCATCCGCGTCACCCGCATCACGATGACGCTGACGGACGGCTCGGTCGTCGACTTCGCCTCCTGCCACAGCTGCGAGCACAAGACCTGGACGCAGCAGGGCACCGGCCTCGACGTCAGCGACGTCCTCCGCAAGGCCCAGAAGATCAAGGTCTGACCGGCCTGCGGGCCTGCGCCGCTGGGTAGGGTCGGGCCGTGACCGACCTCTCTCGCATCGTCAAGGCTTACGACGTCCGCGGCGTCGTCCCCGACGAGCTCGACGCGGACATCGCGCGGGCCCTCGGCGCGGCGTTCGCCCGCTTCACCGGCGCCCCCACCATCGTCACCGCGCGGGACATGCGCGAGAGCGGGGTCGGCCTCGGCGCCGCCTTCGCGGAGGGCGTGACCAGCCAGGGAGTCGACGTCGTCGAGTCGGGCCTGGGCTCGACCGACCTGCTCTACTACGCGGCCGGCTCGATGGGGCTGCCGGGCGCGATGTTCACCGCCTCGCACAACCCCGCCAAGTACAACGGCATCAAGCTCTGCTTGGCCGGCGCGAAGCCGGTCGGGCAGGAGAGCGGCCTCACCCAGATCCGGGACGAGGCGCAGCGGTTCCTGACCGAGGGCATCCCGACCGGCGCCACCCGGGGCACGGTCACGCAGCAGGACGTCCTCGCCGGCTACGCGGCGTACATGAAGCAGCTGGTGCCCGACCTCGCGACCATCCGGCCGCTGAAGGTCGTCGTCGACGCCGGCAACGGCATGGGTGGTCACACCGTGCCGACCACCTTCGCGGGGCTGCCGCTCGATGTCACCGAGATGTACTTCGAGCTCGACGGCAGCTTCCCCAACCACGAGGCCAACCCGATCGACCCGGAGAACCTGCGGGACCTGCAGGCCAAGGTCCGTGAGGTCGGCGCCGACATCGGCCTGGCCTTCGACGGCGACGCCGACCGCTGCTTCGTGGTCGACGAGCGCGGCGAGATCGTCAGCCCGTCCACGCTGACCGCGCTGATCGCCGCCCGCGAGCTGGCCCGCGAGCCCGGCTCCACGGTGATCCACAACCTCATCACCTCCCGGTCGGTGCCGGAGGTCGTCGAGGAGCTCGGCGGCTCGGCGGTCCGCACCCGCGTCGGGCACTCGTTCATCAAGGCCGAGATGGCGAGCACCGGCGCGGTCTTCGGCGGCGAGCACTCCGGCCACTTCTACTTCCGGGACTTCTGGAACGCCGACTCCGGCATGCTGGCCGCGCTGCACGCCCTGGCCGCGCTCGGCAACCAGGACGGCCCGCTGTCCGGGCTGCTGTCGTCGTACGACCGCTATGTCGCCTCCGGGGAGATCAACTCCACCGTCGACGACCAGGCCGGCCGGATCGCCGCCATCAAGTCCGCGTACGCCGACCGGGACCAGGACGAGCTCGACGGCCTCACCGTCGACCTCGGTGGCGGGGCCTGGTTCAACGTCCGCGCGTCCAACACCGAGCCGCTGCTGCGCCTCAATGTCGAGGCCAAGGACGAGGCCACGAGCGCGCAGGTGCGCGATGAGGTCCTGGCCCTGATCCGCGGCTAGCCCGGTGGTGGCGGGTCGCCCGATAGGGTGGGCCGCATGAAGCTCGATCCCGCCCTGCTCGAGATCCTCGCCTGCCCTGACTGCAAGGCCCCGCTGAAGGCCGACGATGCCGCCAGCGAGCTGGTCTGCACCGGGTGCGGCCTCGCCTACCCGGTGCGGGACGACATCCCCGTGCTCCTCGTCGACGAGGCCCGCAAGCCGTCGTGACCCTGCCGGCTGACGTGCTGCTCGACAGCCCGTCGGAGCTGGAGGCCCGCGACCCTGGCGGCATGCTGCGGGCGGTCGCCTCCGCGGCCGGCCAGGTGCGCGAGGCCGCCGCGCTGTGCGTCGAGGCCGACGTGGCCCAGCTGTCCCGCGAGGACCTGCCGCGCTCGGTGGTGGTGCTCGGCATGGGCGGCTCCGGCATCGCCGGGGACGTGCTCGGCGCCGTCGCCGGGCCGTCGTGCCCGGTGCCGGTGCTGTCCCACCGCGGCTACGGCCTCCCGACCTGGGTCGGCGCGGCCGACCTGGTCATCGCGGCCTCCTGCTCCGGCACCACCGAGGAGACCCTGTCGGGGCTGGAGGAGGCAGCCCGCCGTGGCTGCCGGCTGCTCGTCGTCGGTGCCGCCGGCTCGCCCCTGGAGGCCCTCGCCGCCCGCGGCCGGGCCCTGTTCGTCCCGGCCTCGCAGGGCCGCCAGCCGCGGTCCAGCATCTTCAGCCTGTCCACCCCGCTGGTCATCGCCGGCGACGCGCTCGGCCTGCTGTCGTGCAGCGCCGAGGAGGTCGAGGCGACCGCCGTGCTCCTGGAGCGGCTCGCCGCCCGCAACCGGCCCGACGCCGAGACCGTCCTCAACCCGGGCAAGACCCTGGCGCTGTCGCTGACCGGGCAGCTGCCGATGGTCTGGGGGAGCTCGCCGCTGTCCGGCGTGGCGGCCGCCCGGTTCGCCTGCCAGCTCAACGAGAACGCCAAGACCCCGGCGGTCTGGGGCGTGCTCCCGGAGGCCGGCCACAACCAGGTGGTGGCCTTCGACGGTCCGTTCGCCGGCGGCTCGCACGACATCTTCGCCGACCCCGACGAGGACGAGGCGGCGCGTACCCGCCTGCACCTGGTGCTGCTCCGCGACACCGAGGAGCAGCCGCCGGTCGCCCGCCGGGCGCAGGTGGCCCGTGACCTGGCCCGGTCCCGCGGCGTCGGGGTCAGCGAGCTCGTCGCCGAGGGGTTGTCGCCCTTCCAGCGGCTGGCGTCCCTGGTGGCGGTCGGCGACTGGGCCTCCACCTACCTCGCCCTCGCCGAAGGGACGGACCCGACACCGGTGGACGCCATCACCGAGCTCAAGTCGCAGGCCGGCCGATGAGCGCCGGAGGCGGCGGCAAGGCCATCATCGCGGCGCTCGTCGCCAACCTGTCGATCGCGGCCGCCAAGCTGGTCGGCTTCGCCGTCACCGGTTCCTCCTCGATGCTGGCCGAGGCGGTGCACTCCTTCGCCGACTCCGGCAACCAGGTGCTGCTGCTGGTCGGCGGCAAGCGGGCGCGCCGGGACGCCGACGAGCGGCACCCGTTCGGCTACGGCCGCGAGCGCTACTTCTACTCCTTCGTCGTGGCCCTGGTGCTGTTCAGCCTCGGCTCGCTGTTCGCGCTCTACGAGGGCGTCTCGAAGATCCGGCACCCGCACCACCTGGAGACCGCATCGGTCGCCATCGGCATCCTGGTCTTCGCGATCATCGCCGAGTCGTTCTCGTTCCGGACCGCCATCCGCGAGTCGCGGCCGCACAAGCGCACCCTCTCGTGGGTCCAGTACATCCGCCGCTCCAAGTCGCCCGAGCTGCCGGTCGTGCTGCTCGAGGACTTCGCGGCCCTCATCGGGCTGGTGCTCGCGCTGCTCGGCGTGAGCATGACGCTGGTGACCGACGACCCGGTCTGGGACGGCATCGGCACCCTGTCCATCGGCATCCTGCTCGGCGCCGTCGCGATCGTGCTGGCGATCGAGATGAAGGGCCTGCTCATCGGCGAGAGCGCCTCCAAGGAGTCCGTCGCCGCCATCCGCTCGGCACTCGTCGACGGGGCCACCGTGCTGCGCG
>JAOPVD010000369.1 GCA_025966295.1 Frankiales bacterium
GGCCAGCGCCGAAGCCAGGTCGAAGCGGAAGCCGTCGACGTGCATCTCGGTGACCCAGTAGCGCAGCGAGTCCATGAGCAGCTGCAGCACGTGCGGGTTGCGGGCGTCCAGGGTGTTGCCGCAGCCGGTGTAGTCCCGGTAGTGCCGCGGGTCGTCCTCGAGCCGGTAGTAGTGGGCGTTGTCGATGCCGCGGAACGACAGCGTGGGGCCGTGCTCGTCGCCCTCGGCGGTGTGGTTGTAGACGACGTCGAGCAGCACCTCGATGCCGGCCGCGTGCAGCGCCCGCACCATCGACTTGAACTCGCGGACCTGCTCGCCGCGGCTGCCGCTCGCGGAGTAGGCCGCGTGCGGGGCGAAGTAGCCGAGCGAGTTGTAGCCCCAGTAGTTGGTGAGGCCGCGCCGCAGCAGATGCGGCTCGGAGACGAAGTGGTGCACCGGCATGAGCTCGACGGCGGTCACGCCGAGCCGCTGCAGGTGCCCGATCGCCGCCGGGTGGGCCAGCCCGGCGTACGTGCCGCGCAGGTCCGGCGGGATGTCGGGGTGCTGGGCGGTGAAGCCCTTCACGTGCAGCTCGTAGATGACCGTGTCGGACCAGGCGTGGTCGGGCTGGTGGTCCTCGCCCCACGGGAACGCGTCGTGGGTGACGACCGACTTGGGGACGTAGAGCGCACTGTCGCGGTGCTGCGGCTGGGCGTCGCGCCGGGTGGAGCCGAACACCGCGTCGTGCAGCCGGAACTCGCCCTCGATGGCGCGGGCGTACGGATCCACCAGCAGCTTGCTCGGGTTGAAGCGGTGGCCCCGGCCGGGCTCGAAGGGGCCGCCGACCCGGAAGCCGTACCGCTGGCCGGGGCCGACCTGCGGCAGGTAGCCGTGCCAGACGTGGTAGGTCGACTCCTCGAGCGGGATCCGGGTTTCGCGGCCGGTGTCGTCGAACAGGCAGACCTCGACGGCCTCCGCGCCCTGGCTGAACAGCGCGACGTTGGTGCCCTCGCCGTCCCAGTGCGCACCCAGCGGGAAGGGCCGTCCGGGCCAGGGCCGATCGGTCACCACGGCCGCATTCAACCTCTCGCGCGGGCCTGCCCGCGCGGCAGCCGGGCGGCGGACCGGCGCTCGACGGGCAGCAGGTCGGCGAGGCGGGCCCCCCGCGGCAGCACGACCGCCTGGCCGCGCCGGCTGCGCTCGAGCATGGCGTGCACCACGAGCGCGTTGCGCAGCAGCGTCGCGAACTCCTCGGGCTGGACCAGCAACCAGCCGTGCCTGCCGTGCACCACCTCGGCGGGCAGCTTGCCGGCCACCGCGGCCAGCGCCCCCGGCAGGATCAGCTTGTCCTCGTCGCCCCAGATGAACAGCACCGGCATCCCGGTCGCCACCAGGCGGGCCGCCTCGTCGGCCAGGTCGACGGTGAGGGCCAGCTTGGCGGTGAGGGCGAGCGTCAAGGGCTTGCGCAGCGCGTTCGGGACGAAGGCCCGCAGCATCGCCGGGGCGGACCGGGCCAGGTCCCGCGGGCTGAGCTCGCTGACGGTGCCGAGCATCCAGCGCAGCCAGGACGCGTCGACCAGGCCGGTCCGCTGGCCCGGGCCGCCGCCGACCGAGTTGAGCAGCGTCAGGGAGCGGACCCGCTCCGGCCGGTCGGTCGCGAGCTGGATCGCGACCCCGCCGCCGAAGGAGTGGCCGACCACGAACGCCGGCTGGTCCACCTCGAGCACGTCCAGGAGCCGGCCGATGCGCTGGGCGTAGGCCGGCAGGTCGATGCCGCGCAGCGGCGGCCCGGCGCTGCCGCCGAACCCGGGCAGGCTGGGGGCGATCACCCTGATGCCGGCGGCGGTGAGCCGCGTGACGCCGCCGGCGTAGGTCTGCGGCGACAGCCCCCAGCCGTGCAGGAACAGCAGCGGGTCGCCGCTGCCGGCCTCCATGACGCGCATGGCGGCGCCGTCGACGTCGACGGTCCGCCAGGTCGGCGGGGCGGTCCGGGTCACGGGAGCTCCAGGGCAAAAGGGATGCGGTGCAAGGTGCATCGAACAGGATCAGGCACGGCGCGCGTGGCCCGGGTCCCCGGCGTGCAGGGCGGCGTGCTGGTCCGCGACCAGGTCGTGCGGAAGGTCGGCGGCGGTGACGCCGTGCTTGAGCAGCAGGTGCCCCACCAGCTTCTCGTGGTCGGCGAGCAGGTCCGACCAGCCGTCCACCAGCGCGGCGGCCGCGACGAGCGCCTCGAGCCGGACCCGCATCGGCAGCAGCAGCAGGGACCGCTCCAGCTCCGCCACGACCTCCTCGTCGAGCGGCCCGGCGGGCTCGGTCATCGCCGGGTCGAACAGGTCCTCCGGCTCGTCCTCGAGCGGGCTGAGCTCGGTGAGGTCGATGGCCTCCAAGCCGAGCTGGCCGGGGGACTCACCCCACTCGGGCTCGTCGTCCTCGTCCTCCCACTCGGCCTCGATCTCGGCGAGGGACAGGCCCGCCTCGGCGGCCCAGCGGGCCTCCTCCTCGAGGTCGACGTCGTCCGGCAGCGCCGCGAAGAAGGCGTCCTGCCAGCGCTCCAGCAGCTCGCTCACGGCCTCGCAGCGCTCCAGCGCACCCCCGAGGTCGCCCTCCATCGGCGCGAGCAGGGCACGGGTCAGGGCCGCCGAGGCGCCGGTGGGCAGGTCCTCGAGCGGATCGGCAGAGCTGACGGTGTGAACCACACCGCGTGAGTCGCGGAACACGGCACGAGACTAAGGTCGCGGCGATCTCTTGGAAGGAGAAGCGTCGTGGGTGAGTTCGTGCGGCTCGAGGTGGACGGTGCGATCGGGACCATCCGGTTGGACCGGCCGAAGATGAACGCGATCAACTCCCAGCTGGTGGCGGAGCTGCACCAGGTGGCCGTCGAGGCCCGTGAGCGCGCCGACGTCCGGGCCGTCGTGCTGTACGGCGGGGAGCGGGTGTTCGCGGCCGGCGCCGACATCAAGGAGATGGCGCAGCTGTCCTACGCCGACGTGCTGCCCTGGGGCACCGAGCTGCAGGAGGCCCTCAAGGTGGTCGCCCGGCTGCCCAAGCCGGTCGTCGCCGCGGTCAGCGGCTACGCCCTGGGCGGCGGCTTCGAGATCGCGCTCACCGCCGACTTCCGGGTCCTCGGCGAGAGCGCCCAGGTCGGGGTGCCGGAGATCCTGCTCGGCGTCATCCCCGGAGCCGGCGGCACCCAGCGCCTGACCCGGCTGGTCGGGCCGGCCAAGGCGAAGGGGATGATCTACACCGGTCGCTTCGTCAAGGCCGCCGAGGCGCTGGCGCTCGGCATCGCCGACCAGGTCGTCCCGGACGCCGAGGTCTACACCGCGGCGGTGGCGATGGCCTCGCAGTGGGCGGAGGGTCCCGCCATCGCGCTGCGCGCCGCCAAGCAGGCGATCGACGACGGGCTCGAGCTGGACATGGACAGCGCGCTGCGGCTGGAGTCGACGCTGTTCACCGGCCTGTTCGCCACCGAGGACCAGAAGCTCGGCATGCAGAGCTTCGTCGAGAACGGCCCCGGCAAGGCGCGGTTCACCGGCCGCTAGCTCAGTGGCGCAGGTCACGCCGGCCCGTGCTTGCTGGAGTTTGCAGACTTGCTACCGCCGGGTAACAATCATGGGTACGAGGGTGCCCGTAACGGCAGCAGTGCGCGCCGATACGGTGTCGCCCATCCCCGAGAAGGATCCCGCGCGGGACGTCCGCGTGGCAGCAAGCCGGAGGTCGGCGCCCGAGCATGAACATCGTCGTACTGGTGAAGCAGGTGCCTGACACCTGGGCCGAGCGCAAGCTCAACGAGTCGGACAAGACCCTCGACCGCGCGTCCGTCGACGTCGTGATGAACGAGATCGACGAGTACGCCGTCGAGGAGGCGCTCCGCATCAAGGAGGCGCAGGGCGGCGAGGTCACGATCTTGACCATGGGCCCGGAGCGGGCCGTGGAGACCATCCGCAAGGCGCTGTCGATGGGTGCCGACAAGGCGGTGCACCTGACCGACGAGGCCCTCAAGGGCAGCGACGCGGTGCAGACGTCCTACGCCCTCGCCAAGGTCCTCGAGACCCTCGAGTACGACCTGGTGATCGCCGGCTCCGAGGCCACCGACTCCCGGATGGCCATCATGGGCGCGCTGCTGTCCGAGCGCCTCGGCCAGCCGCAGCTCACCGGTGCCCGCAAGGTCACCGCCGAGGCCGGCAGCGTCACGATCGAGCGCCAGACCGACGACGGCTACGCCGTCGTGCAGGCCTCGACGCCCGCGATCATCTCGGTCGTCGAGAAGATCAACGAGCCGCGCTACCCCTCCTTCAAGGGGATCATGGCGGCCAAGAGCAAGCCGCTCACGACGCTGTCCGTCGCGGACGCCGGCCTCGACGCGGGCCAGGTCGGCCTCGCCGCCGCCCCGAGCCAGGTCGTCGAGTTCTCCAACAAGCCGCCGCGCCAGGCGGGTCAGGTCGTCAAGGACGAGGGGGACGGCGGCACGAAGATCGCCGAGTTCCTCGCGTCGCAGAAGTTCGTCTGAGAGGCAAGGGAACATGGCTGAGGTACTCGTGCTCGTCGATCACGTCGACGGTGCTCCCAAGAAGGTCTCCTACGAGCTCCTGACCCTCGCCCGCACGCTGGGCGAGCCCTCCGCGGTCGTGCTCGGCAAGGGCGCGTCCGCGGCCGCCGAGAAGGTCGCCGCCTACGGCGCGCAGAAGGTGTACGTCTGCGAGGCCGAGGAGCTCGACTCCTTCCTCGTGGCGCCCAAGGCCGCCGTGCTCGCCCAGCTGGTGACCGAGAAGAGCCCCCTTGCGGTGCTCGTCCCGGCCAACGCCGAGGGCAAGGAGGTCGCGGCCCGCGTGGCCGTCAAGACCGGTGGCGGTCTGCTCACCGACGCCGTCGGCATCACCTCCGACCTGACCGCCGAGCAGCCGATCTTCGGTGGCTCGGTCGTCGTCAAGAGCAAGGTGCAGACCGGCGTGCCGGTCATCGCGGTCCGCGCCAACAGCACCGCCCCCTCCGAGGCGCCCGGTGCCGGCACCGTGGAGCAGGTCACCCCGACCTTCTCCGACGCCGACAAGGCCGCCAAGGTCGCCGACCGCGTGGTCGAGGCCAAGGGCGGTCGCCCCGACCTCGGCGAGGCGTCGATCGTCGTCTCCGGTGGTCGCGGGGTCGGCTCGCCGGAGAACTTCGCCATCATCGAGGCGCTCGCGGACTCCCTCGGTGCGGCCGTCGGCGCCTCGCGCGCCGCGACCGACGCCGGCTGGTACCCGCACCAGAACCAGGTCGGCCAGACCGGTCGCACGGTCTCGCCGCAGCTCTACATCGCGGCGGGCATCTCCGGTGCCATCCAGCACCGCGCCGGCATGCAGACCTCGAAGACCATCGTGGCCATCAACAAGGACCCCGAGGCCCCGATCTTCGAGCTGGCCGACTTCGGTCTCGTCGGCGACCTGAACACGGTCGTCCCGGCGCTGACCGAGGAGATCACCAAGCGCAAGGGCTAACCCCTGCAGTACGCCGGAAGCCGGCCACCTCCTCCGAGGTGGCCGGCTTCCGGCGTACCCGGGGCCCACTTCCCCGCCGATCATGGAACTTGTGCCCACCCCGCACGCTCAGGTGGCGGGCAACAGCTCCATGATCGGCGCAGGGGGCGGTGGGTCAGAGGGCGTAGTGGACCTTGGTGAGCTCCTCGGAGACGTCCCAGAGGCGCTGCGCGTCGGCGTGGCTTGCGGCCCGGCCGGTGCGGCCGACCTTCTTCGGGTGGCCGCGCAGCTCGAGCAGGTGCGGCCCGAAGTAGTCGTTGCCCTGCACCTCCGGCATGGTGGCGGCGTAGAGCTGCGGCCAGGCGCCCTGCGCGTCGCTCTGGGCGATGGTGGCGTTGGCGACCTTCATGGCGCCCTCGAGCAGCCGGTTGCCCTGGCCCTGCTGCAGGTGGGTCTTGGCGTAGCCGGGGTGGCCGGCGGCGGCCAGCAGCCAGGCGCCGGCGCGCCGGTCCAGCTCGACGGTGAACAGCAGGTTGGCCAGCTTGCTCTGCGCGTACGCCTTCCAGCGGCTGTAGCCGCGGGTGGCCATCAGGTCGTCGAAGTCCATCCGGCCCATCTTGTGCACACCGCTGGAGACGGTGACGACGCGCGGCGCCGCGGCGGCCCGCAGCAGCGGCAGCAGCCGGCCGGTGAGCGCGAAGTGCCCGAGGTGGTTGGTGCCGAACTGGCTCTCGAAGCCGTCGGCGGTGGTGCCGCGGGGCAGCGCCATCACGCCGGCGTTGTTGACGAGCAGGTCCAGCGACGCGGTCCGGCCGGCGACGTCCTCAGCGGCCCGCTCGACCGAGTCGAGCGAGGCCAGGTCGAGGCTGACCAGCTCGGCGCTGGCGCCCGGCACCTCGGCCCTCACCCTGGCGAGGGCGTCCTGTGCCTTGGCCGGGTTGCGGCAGGCCATCAGCACCCGGGCGCCCTTGCGGGCGAGCTCCAGCGAGGTCTGGAAGCCCAGCCCGGAGTTGGCTCCGGTGACCAGGGCGGTGCGGCCCGACTGGTCCGGTATCTGGGCAGGTGTCCAGCGCGTCATGGTCTGAGCCTCGCACGCGGCTCCCTATGCTCGTCCACATGCCTTGGGACCGACGTACGGCGAAGCAGCAGGCCAGCGCGCAGGCCGGCGCCCTCAAGACCCAGGTCGTGGACGCGGTGGGGCCGTTCTCGCCGTTCTGGCGCGACCGCCTCAAGACCCTCGGTACGACGCCGGCCAAGGTGGCCACCCTGGAGGGCGTGACCGGCCTGGCGGCGGTCGGGGAGCGGGACGTCTGCGTCGACGGCGACCCGCGGGGTGCGGCGGCGCTGGTCCTCCAGGCCAGCGAGTCCGGCTGGGCGCTGCACGCGGAGGGGCCGCGGCTGCGCAAGGCGCTGCTCGGTCGGCTCGTCAAGCCGGGGTCCTACCGGGCCCTCGTCGAGGCCGACACCCGCCCGACCTCGTTCGTGCTCGCCGGGCTCGGGCTGCGCTGGCCGGTGGCCAGCACCCGCAGCGACCTGGACCTGGTGGCCCGCGCCGGCGCCCGGCTGTGGCAGGTCCTCGGCCTGACCCGCAACGACGTGCTGGTCGGGGCGCTGCCGCTGGCCCCCACCGCCTCGCTGCAGGCGCTGCAGCTCGCCGCCCTCGGCGCCGGCTCGCCGGCGCTGTTCCCGGGCGACACCACCGACGCGGTCGCGGCCGCGCTCGCGCTGCTGCCGGCGACCGTCCTGGCGCTTGACAGCGCCGTGGCGGCGACCACCCTCGACGACCTGGACGAGGCCGGCGCGGCGCTCGGCTCGGTGACCACGGTGCTGCTCGTCGGCGCCCCGTCCGACGACGAGCGGGCGCAGGTCGCCGACGCCCTCACCCGCGCCGGGGTGACGGCCGCCGTCCTCGCGGTGCACGCCCCGGACGGGCACCGGCTGCTGTGGGGCGAGTGCCGCCAGGGCGGACCGGGCCTGCACACCTACCCCGACCTCGAGCTGGTCCAGCTGGTCGACCCGGAGACGGGGGAGAGCGGCGACGGGCACGGTCCGGAGGAGCTCGTGCTCACCCAGCTGGGCTTGCGCGGCACCGCGCTGCTGCGGTGGCGGACCGCGGACCTGGCCGACAGCGTCACGACGGCCCCGTGCCCGGGCTGCGGGCGCACCGTCCCGCGCGCCCTCGGGGTGCGGCGACGGGCGCTGGTGCCCGCG
>JAOPVD010000049.1 GCA_025966295.1 Frankiales bacterium
CGCCGGCCCCGGCCAAGGCCGTCCGGCCCCGCAAGTCGGCGGCCGCTCCGCCTGCCCCTAAGGCCCCGTCGACCACCCAGAAGGAGCAGGCATGACCCGACCCGACGAGACCCTGGCGCCGAGCAGGCGCGCACGCCGGGGGGTCGTTGCACCCACGGTCCTCTCGGACTACGACGAGGCCGAGGTCGCGCGCGGCACGGCCGCCGCGGTGCTGGGGGCGCTCGGCCGCATGCAGCTCAAGCTGGACGTGCTCGCCAAGGAGCAGGCCGAGGTGCTGGCCCGGCTGGAGGCCCGGATCGTGGCGCTGGACCAGCGGCTCACTGAGCTCACCGTGGAGGAGGTCGAGGCCTAGCCCCAAGCAGCGCCGCCGCGTCAGCTCCAGCGGCTGCTGTCCCCTGCTCCTGCCTTCGGCCGAGGCGATCGCGCGAGGAAACGCGTCGATGATCGTCATACCTGGCGAGCAGGTCCGGGCTGTAAGGGGGAAGTCTGTGTCGGTCGTTGCCGTCTTCGACCTCGAGCCGGCCGAGCACAGGCTGTCGTCGGCGCGCCGCTACCGCGCCGACCGGGCTCTCGACGTGCTGGGCAGCTTTGCGCTCCTCACGCTGCTGCTGCCCTCGCTGCTGGTGCTGTCCCTGGCAGTGGCAGCGACGAGCCGCGGCGGCGTGTTCTACCGGCAAATCCGTGTGGGACACCACGGGCAGCTCTTCACCATCTTGAAGTTCCGCACCATGCATGCGGAGGGGCACGCCCGCCGACCTGAGCTCCAGTCGCTCGACGACGGCAACGGGATGCTGTTCAAGATCCGAAGCGACCCGCGCGTGACCGCTGTGGGGAAGGTGCTGCGCCGGTTCTCGCTCGACGAGCTGCCGCAGCTGCTCAACGTGCTCCGAGGGGACATGGCGCTCGTCGGGCCCCGGCCCGCGCTGCCGGAGGAGGTGGCCCGCTACACCGCCACCTCGCGTCAGAGGCTGCTCGTCAAGCCCGGCATTACCGGGCTCTGGCAGGTCAGCGGCCGGTCCGACCTGACGTGGAGCGACAGCGTCCGGCTGGACCTCCAGTACGTGCAGCAGCGGTCGTTGTGGCTGGACGTGCGGATCCTGCTCCGGACGGTCCCGGCGGTCCTGTCCGGTGCCGGCGCCTACTGAGCCTGGAACCTGACCTGGCGGACGTCGCGGCTACCTGGCGCGCGAGGTAATTGGGACAGGCCCGTTATCTGTTGTCAGGAGCATCGAACGAGGCGCTCCTCTTTGGGGGCCAGATGACGACACCTTGCATTGCGCTGAGGACGAGCACGCGTCACCGTCCGGACTGCCCGGCCGTGCTGCCGCTGATGCCGCGCGTCGCACTGTTTGGGGTCTCGGTAGACCCTCTGACCATGGAGGACACCGTCCGTGCCGTCCATGCCTTGGTCCGCTGCGGCGAGCCGCACCAGCACGTCTGCCTGAATGCCGCCAAGGTCGTCGAGCTGGAGCGCTCTCCTGAGCTGGCCGCCGCGATCAGCGCCTGCGACCTGGTCAGCGTCGATGGCCAGGCCGTGGTGTGGGCCTCGGCGCTGCTCGGTCAGCGGGTCCCTGAGCGGGTGGCGGGCGTTGACCTCTTCGAGCGGCTGCTGGCAGAGGCTGCCGCGCATGGCTTCGGGATCTACCTGCTCGGCGCCCGGCAGGACGTCGTCGAGGCCGTTCGCGCACGAGCCGAGCACGCCCATCCATCACTTCGGGTCGTGGGGACGCGCAGTGGTTACTGGGATGACTCGGAGGAGTCCGACGTGGTGGCGGAGGTGGCCGCCAGCGGTGCGGACATGCTCTTCCTCGCCATCCCGAGTCCGCGCAAGGAGCTGTTTCTTGGCGGCTACGGCTCCGTGCTCGGTGTCCCCTTCCGCATGGGCGTCGGTGGCTCGTTCGACGTCTACGCCGGCGTCACGAAAAGGGCTCCGCGGTGGATGCAGCGGGCTGGCCTCGAGTGGTTCTACCGGCTCCTCCAGGAGCCTCGCCGCATGCTCAAGCGCTACCTGGTGGGCAACAGTGCGTTTGTCCTCCTGACCCTGAAGCACCTGGGCAAGGGCCGCTGATGCGCGTCATCCTGGTGGCCGCCGCGCGACCGAACTTCATGAAGGTCGCCCCGGTGCTGCGGTCGCTGGAGCGCCGCGGGGTCGAGGTGGTGCTCGTCCACACAGGGCAGCACCACGACGCGCAGATGTCGGACGCCTTCTTCGAAGAGCTCGACCTGCGGCAACCCGACGAGCACCTGCGCTGCGGCGGAGGAAGCCATGCTGTCCAGACCGCCAACGTGATGGTGGCCTTCGAGCCGCTCGTCACCGACCTGGCCCCCTACGCCGTGGTCGTGTGCGGTGACGTCAACTCCACGTTGGCGTGTGCTCTGGTGGCGGCGAAGGCATCGGTGCCGATCGCGCACGTCGAGTCGGGCCTGCGCTCCCGGGACCGCGCGATGCCGGAGGAGGTCAACCGGATCGCGGTCGACCACCTGTCGGACTGGCTCCTCACCCCGAGCGCCGACGCGGATGCCAACCTCGCCCTCGAGGGCATCACGGGGCCACGCGTCTGGCGCGTGGGAAACGTGATGGTGGACTCGTTGCTGCACAACCGCCGTCGAGCGGAGGGGTCGGACGTTCTTGAACGTCTCGGTCTCGGTGGCGGGGGGCACGTCCTGCTGACCCTGCATCGTCCGTCCAACGTCGACGTCGCCCCGGTCTTGTCCGGCCTGGTGGATGTGGCCCTGGAGGTGTCGCGCGAGCGGATGGTCGTCTTCCCTGTCCACCCGCGTACTCGCCAGCGCCTGCGCGAGACCGGGCTGATGAACAAGCTCGAGCAGGCTCCCGGCGTCGTGCTCGTCCCGCCACTGGGCTACCTGGACTGCATCCGGCTTCAGGACACGGCCGACGTTGTCCTCACCGACTCCGGCGGTGTGCAGGAGGAGACCACCGTTCTGGGTGTCCAGTGCCTCACGCTGCGGGAGTCGACAGAGCGGCCCATCACCGTCACCGAGGGCACCAACACCGTCGTGGGTTCGGACCCGAAGCGGATCCTCGAGGCCTATCGCGCCCTCAGCTCCGGCCGTAGTGAACACCGGCCCGAGGGCTGGGACGGCATGGCGTCCGACCGCATCGCGGCGGTTCTGACCACCGTCGCGCCGCCCTTGGCGCCCGAGCGTCCCGGGGTCGCTGTCATGCCGGTCGAGCTCGACCTGGCCCGTGCGTCCGCCGCGCTCCTTCACGACGCTGGTCAGCTGGTGCCTTCCTGCGAGCCCATCCCCCTCCAGGAGAAGGCGAGGGTCCTGGCGTGACGTCCGAGGGGGTCGCGTGCGTCGTGGGGCTCGGGTACGTCGGCCTCCCTCTCGCGGTGGCCCTGGTCGAGGCCGGCCAGCCGGTGGTCGGCTACGACGTGGACCAACGGCGGGTCTGTGCCTTGAACGAGGGCCGCAGTGGCATCGAGGACGTCAGCGACGCCACGTTGGCTGCAGCGCTCTCCGACGGCTTCTCGGTGACTTCGGGGCTCAGCGACACGCGATCCGCGACCACGTACGTCATCTGCGTGCCAACCCCGCTCCGGGACGGGATGCCCGACCTCACGGCCGTCGAAGGAGCAGCCCGGGCCGTCGCTGAGGTGCTCGGCGCGGGGGATCTCGTCATCCTCGAGTCGACCACGTACCCCGGAACCACCGAGGAGGTCCTCGCCCCTCTCCTGGAGGCCGGGTCGGGCCTGCGCGTCGGCGTCGACTTCCTCTTGGCCTACTCGCCGGAGCGCATCGATCCCGGCAACGTGGCGTACGGCATCACGAACACTCCGAAGGTGGTCGGGGGCATCAACGAGGGGGCCACCAAGGCGGCCAAGGCGTTCTACGAGCAGGTCGTCGAGGAGGTCGTGACCGTTGCGGGGCCGCGTGAGGCCGAGATGGCAAAGCTGCTGGAGAACACCTTCAGGCACGTCAACATCGC
>JAOPVD010000070.1 GCA_025966295.1 Frankiales bacterium
CGGCGAACCGACCGGAGTTCTTCGAGGTCGAGCATGCCGCCCTGATGGGCGGCTTCGTCCGGGTGGCGCTGAGTCCGCGGCTGCATCCCAAGGAGGTCGCGCACATCATTCGCGACGCCGGGGCTCGCGCCCTGTTCGTCGAACCGGAGTGGGAGAGCAAACTCCCGGAGGTCCTCAGCAGCTGTCCCGAGATCGCCGTCGCCGTGGGGTTCGGCGAATCCCCCGCGGCGCCGGCGCAGCACCTTTCCTATCGTGAGCTGCTCGCCGAGTCGCCCGACGCCGAGCCGGTGCCCTACGTCGTGGCACCGGACGACCTTGCTGCACTGATCTACACCTCGGGCACCACCGGTCTTCCCAAGGGCGCCGCTCACAGCCACCGGGGCTGGATGGCGATGCTCCGCAACCTCCTGGTGGAGATGCCGCCCATCGATCAGGACGACGTGCTCCTGCACGTGGCCCCGCTCAGCCACTTCTCTGGCTACATCGCGAGCCCATGCTTCGTCCGCGGAGCCGCCCACCTGGTGCTTCCGCGCTTCCAGCCACAGGAGACGCTGCGAGCGCTCCACGACCACCCGGTCACCGTTCTGCCCATGGTGCCGACGATGATCAACATGATGACGGCGGCGGCCGTGGACCTCGGGGGCCAGATCACGACGTCATTGCGCGCCATCATCTACGGCGGCTCCGCCATCGCGCCTGACCGCCTCCGGCTCGCGACGCAGGTCTTCGGGGACGTCTTCCTGCAGTTCTACGGCACGTCCGAGACCCCGATGCCGTTGACCTCGCTGTCGCAGAAAGCTCACCTGTCCGACCCGTCGCAACCGCCTCCGCAACGGCTGGGGTCGGCCGGCCGGCGTAGTGCCTTGGTCGAACTGCGTCTGGTCAACGGGGATGGCGCGGAGGTCGGTCCCGGGAACGTCGGAGAGATCCTGGTGCGCAGCGACAGCTTGATGCGGGGCTACTGGAATCAGGCCGACGCGACAGCCGCCATGTTCGACGCCGACGGCTGGGCCGCGACCGGCGACATCGGTCGGATGGACGCCGAGGGCTATCTGTACGTCGTGGATCGGAAGAAGGACATGGTCCTGACGGGCGGGTACAACGTCTACCCCACGGAGGTCGAGAACGTGATCGCCACCGTTCCCGGCGTCGAGGAGGTCGCCGTCGTCGGCGCACCCGATGAGCGCTTCGGAGAGTGCGTCGTGGCCGTCCTGGTCGTGCGACCCGGTCACGTCGTCACGGAGACCGACATCCTCGATGCCTGCCGGCGCGAACTCGCGGACTACAAGAAGCCCCGCCGCATCCTGTTCGTCGACGCGTTGCCCAAGACCGGCTCAGGCAAGATTCGGCGCAAGGAAGTACGAGAGCAGTTCTGGGCGACGGAACAACGCCGGGTGGGCGGATGACACAGGACGATCTGTAGGCGAGTGCCGAAAGGGCGGCCGCGGTGTCGGTCGCCGCCGCAGTGGCTCGCCAACTTCGCTATCTCGACCTGACCGGCCGTTGACGGGTGCGCCGGCCGGTGCCACGGTCGAGTCGTCACGAGGAGGCAGCATGACCGCGCGTCCCTCCTCCGTGGAGGGCGACGGCGGCGTCGTCGTCGGGCTCGACAACGGCGGGACGTCCAACAACGCGACCGTCCTCGACGGCGCCGGTCACTTCCTCGTCGACCGGCTCGTGGAGCTGCCGAGCCGGGTGCTGGACGGCCCGGCGGCGGCCCTCCACGCCCTCGAGCTCGCCCTCGACCACGTCCTGGCCCGGCAGGAGCTGTCCCGGTCCGAAGTGCGCGCCGTCGGGCTGGGCACGCCCGGCCCGGCCAGCGCGGACGGGGTGATCTCCTCGAAGGGCTCGACCAACTTCCCGCTGCCGGAGTGGCGCGGCTTCGACGTGCGCACCGCCTTGGAGGACCGGCTCGGCATCCCGGTCGTCTACAGCAACGACGGCAACGCCGCCGCGCTGTACGCGCACTCGGTGCACTTCGGCCCGGCCGCCGGACACCGGTCGTCGGTGGCGGCCGTCGTCGGCACCGGGCTGGGCGGCGGCATCGTGGCGTCGGGACGGATCATGCGCGGCGCCGCCGGGATGGCCGGCGAGCTGGGGCACGTGCAGATCCCGCTCGAGGGACTGCTCGCCCAGGGGCAGCCGGTGCCGCGGTGCGGCTGCGGGCTGCTGGGCGATGCCGAGAGCGTGGCGTCGCTGACCGGCATCGAGCGCAACCTGCTGCCGTACTGGCTGTCGCGGTACCCCGACCACCCGCTGACCCGGCTCGGCTCCGCCAAGGACGCGGCCCGCGCGGTCCGGTCCCACGCCGAGGCCGGCGACGAGCTGGCGCTCGAGGTGTTCCGGCAGCAGGCAATGGCGCTGGGCCGGCTGTTCACCATCGTCTCGAACGTCCTCGACCCGGACGCGTACTTCGTCGGGGGCGGTGTCGTCGAGACCACGCCCGCGTTCCGCGACTGGTTCCTCGGGCAGGTGCGCGAGCACACCGGTCTGCGGACCGAGCAGGTGGCGGCCGCGGAGTTCGCGCTGGTGCCGGACCGCGACATGGCCGGTGCGCGGGGTGCCGCCATCGCGGCAGCGGCCGCGCTCAGCCCTGCTCAGGCGGCTGACCCACCGCGTTGAGGGCGGGTGCATCAGAACGGCGGGTGCCCGGTCAGGCCGGGCTCGTCGACGAACCCGTGCGCGTTGAGGTAGCGACCGTCGCGGAGCCGGACCGTGCGGCCGCCCTCGTGCAGGTCCCGGTGCAGCACGTCGCAGACGGGCAGCGTGTCCTCGAGGCTGGTGACCCGGTCCTCCGCGAAGCCCAGGACGTGGTGCGGCCGGATCGGGACAAGTGCGTCGGGCAGGCCCGAGCAGCAGCCGTCGCCGGCACACCGGTCACCACCTTCGACGGCGAGGGCCCGTCTCTCCTCACCGGTGACGGTGCGTTGGGAGTGGACCACCCGCAGCGCCTTCCCGCCGAGGCCGAGGACGAAGGCCGTGACGGAGGAGTCGCACCACCATCGCCGGACCAGGGCTCGTGGGATGAGCCGGCCGCTGTCGGTGCGGGGTGGCGGTGCTCCCGGAGCCCCGGTCACGGTCTGCTCGGTGAGGGTCACGTGGACCTGGACGGGCAGCTTGCCCGCGGTGCCGCCCAGGCCGTGCTCGAGGTAGCGGGCCAGCAGGCGCTGCAGCGCGTCGTGCAGGCGCTCGCGCCGGTTGCGCGGGTGCTCGCTGCCGGCCAGCTCGGCGCCGACCTGCCAGGCGTCCTTGTCCTCGGCACTGGCCTCGGACCAGGCGGCGGTGTCCTGCGGGTTGCGCGGGTCCCGGGCGGCCTCGGCGCGCAGGGCGGCCCAGAGCTGCTCGCCGCACTCGAGGTCGAGGTCGCCGCAGACGTGCCAGCCGGTGCCGTCGTCGAGCGGGGTGAGGCTCAGTCCGCGGCGCCGGTGGCCGCGCTCGCCGCGGTCCTCGAGCGTGCTGGGAAGCAGCGCCAGGACAAGCTCGTCGAGCGGTGCGGTCAGGTGCCGCGCGGGCAGCTCCGCGGCCAGCCAGGTGAAGGCCGCCTCAAGGATCTGAAGCTGCGAGCCGCGGGCCAGCACCTCCCGCGCCCGCCCGAGGAGCAGCGCCAGCCGCGGGTCGTCGTCGGCCAGCCCCTGCAGCGAGCGGCAGAGCAGGGCGACGACGTGGCGCACGACGGCGGTGACCACCTGCTCGCCGGGTTGGCCGTCGATGCGGCCGTCCGGGCGGTCGACGAACGGCGCCACCTTGCGCAGCGCGAGCACGACCCTGCGCGCCCCGGCCAGGGGGACGCGGCCGGCGTCGACCGCCGCGCGCACCTCGGAGAAGTCGCGCAGCTGCGAGGCCAACGCCGCGTCCGCTGCGTCCCCGTCCGGGCGATGCGCCCGCAACCACGCCTTGGTGCTGCGGAAGCCGACCAGCTCGGGCAGGCCGCGGGCTCCCACGTCGGCGACGCGACGCAGGTTGAGCACCCGGAGCTGCTGCTCGACCGCGAGCAGGGCCTCGCCGTCCGCCAGCGCCTGGGCGCTCGGGAGCCCCGCCGGGTCGATGACCGCCAGTCGCCGGACGCTCGCCTGGAGCGCCGCCACCGCGTCGTCCACCGGCTGGGCAGCGGCGCTGCAGGTGCAGCCGCAGTCGCAGGACGGCGGCTCGGGCAGCGGGCCCTGTTCGAGCACCCAGTCCGGGATGACGTCGGGCAACTCGGCCCAACCGCACTCCTGCTCCGGAGGCGAGCTGTCCTTCACGGCACCTCCCGGGAGTTCGCTTGTGTGTTCCCCATGATGGCAGCACCCGCCGACAGTCCGCCACCGCACGCGAGAGCTGTGCACAACCCGCCGGCGGTGGGTCAGTACCTGCAGTCGCGCTACGCGGTCGGCGTACACGGTGGACGAGGGGGAACTCGCCTGCTGGGACGGTGCTGGAACTGCGTCGCTGTGACCTCTGAATCGTCCGACGGCGAAGCGATGACAGGCGGCGCAGCCAGCAGCCGGGTCCGAGCCGCACGGCGAGACAGAAGGAGGAACCGACGTGGCCGAGAGCGTCAACACCGAGAGCGTCAGCGAGAGCGAGAACCCGGCCATCCCCAGCCCGCAGCCGAAGCCGCACCGGCCGAGGTCCAACCGGGACTGGTGGCCGAACCAGCCGGAGCTCGGCGTCCTCAACCGCACGTCGCCCGAGTCCGACCCACTGGGGGCGGACTTCAGCTACGCGGAGGAGTTCACCAAGCTCGACGTCGAGGCGCTGAAGCGCGACCTGGTCGAGGTCATGACGACGTCGCAGGACTGGTGGCCGGCCGACTACGGGCACTACGGCCCACTGCTGATCCGGATGACCTGGCACGCCTCGGGCACCTACCGCATCGAGGACGGCCGTGGCGGCGGTGGCGAGGGCGCGCAGCGCTTCGCGCCGCTCAACAGCTGGCCGGACAACGCGAACCTGGACAAGGCCCGCCGCCTGCTCTGGCCGGTCAAGCAGAAGTACGGGCGGAAGATCTCCTGGGCCGACCTGCTCCTGCTCGCCGGCAACGTCGCCTTGGAGGACATGGGCTTCACGACGTTCGGCTTCGGCTTCGGGCGCGAGGACACCTGGCAGCCCGAGGAGATCTTCTGGGGACCCGAGGACACCTGGCTCGGCGACGAGCGCTACAGCGGCGACCGGGAGCTGACCGGTCCGTTCGGCGCCGTCCAGATGGGCCTGATCTACGTCAACCCGGAGGGGCCGAACGGAACCCCTGACCCGCTGGCCGCGGCCCGGGACATCCGCGAGACCTTCCGCCGGATGGCCATGAACGACGAGGAGACCGTCGAGCTGATCGCCGGCGGTCACACCTTCGGCAAGACCCACGGCGCGGGTGACCCGAGCCTGGTGGGGCCGGAGCCCGAGGGCTGCCCGGTCCACCAGATGGGACTCGGGTGGAAGAACCAGTACGGCACCGGCAAGGGCAAGGACACGATCACCAGTGGCCTCGAGGGCGCCTGGACCCCCACTCCGACGCAGTGGGACACCAGCTTCTTCGACACGCTGCTCGGCTTCGAGTGGGAGCTCACCGAGAGCCCGGCCGGCGCCAAGACCTGGAAGCCGAAGGACGGCGCCGCGGCCAGCGCGGTGCCCGACGCGCACGACCCGTCTGTCCGGCACGCCCCGATGATGGCCACGACCGACGTCGCGCTGCTCGCCGACCCGGCGTACAGGGAGATCTCCCAGCGCTTCCACGAGAACCCGGACCAGCTCGCGGAGGCCTTCGCCAAGGCCTGGTACAAGCTGCTGCACCGCGACATGGGCCCGGTCTCACGTTTCCTCGGCCCGTGGGTGCCGGAGCCACAGCTGTGGCAGGACCCGGTGCCGCCGGTCGAGCACGAGCTCATCGGCGACGCGGACATCGCCGCCCTCAAGCGCACCCTGCTCGACTCGGGGCTGTCGGTCTCCCAGTTGGTCTCGACCGCCTGGGCGGCCGCAGCTTGCTTCCGCAGCACGGACAAGCGCGGCGGCGCCAACGGTGCCCGCCTCCGGCTGGCGCCGCAGCGGGACTGGGCGGTCAACGACCCGGCCGAGCTCGCCCAGGTGCTCCCGGTCCTCGAGGGCATCAAGGAGTCGTTCGGCAAGCCGGTCTCCTTGGCCGACCTCATCGTGCTCGGCGGCGCCGCGGGCGTGGAGAAGGCGGCCAAGGACGCCGGCTTCGACATCACGGTGCCGTTCACGCCGGGCCGCACCGACGCCACCCAGGAGCTGACCGACGTCGCGTCGTTCGCCGTGCTCGAGCCGCGCTTCGACGGGTTCCGCAACTACCTGCAGGCAGGGTCGAAGCTCTCGCCGGAGACGCTGCTGGTGGAGCGGTCGTACCTGCTCGGCCTGACCGCCAAGGAGATGACCCTCCTCGTCGGCGGGCTCCGGGTCCTCGGCGCCAACGCCGGCGGGTCCAAGCACGGCGTGTTCACCGACCGGCCGGGCACCCTCACGAACGACTTCTTCGTGAACCTCCTCGCCACGATCCCAGACTGGAAGACCTCCCCGACGGACCCGAACGTCTACGAGGCCGGCGACCGTACCGCCAGCCCCGTCGACCTCGTCTTCGCGTCGAACTCGATCCTGCGCGGCATCGCGGAGGTCTACGCCGCCGACGACGCGAAGGAGAAGTTCGTCCGTGACTTCGTGGCGGCGTGGGACAAGGTGATGATGAACGACCGGTTCGATCGAGCTGGAGGTCGTGACCCCGCAACCGGGTTCGGTACCACGTCTTAGCCTTGCAGCAGCCGCCGGAACCTCGACATCGCCGTGGTGAAGTCCGGCAGGACGGTTGCACAGGCGTCGGCGCGCCCGAACGTGAGGGGCGCGGCCGCACCCTCATTGACCGCGACAGGCGCGATCTCACCGGACAGCGCCTGGGTGGTGGGCTCAGCTGCCGTGGCGCGCGCCTCGGCGGAGTTCTGTGCTGCCCGCTCCAGGACTGTGCTCACGACCCAATCAAGGTCCCGTTCGACCTCAGACACGCTGATCCGCAGCGTCGTGATGCCACGAACGGCATGCCAGACATCACGCAAAGCGTCCCGCTCCGCCTGCCGTCGGCCGTAGTGGCTGGCCCCGTCGACCTCCACCGCCAGACGGGCAGAAGGCAGGTAGAAGTCCAAGCGGTACGGACCGGTCGCGTACTCACGCATCCAGCCCGCGTCGAGGGCGTCGAGCCGTTCCCAGAGCAGCCGCTCTGTCCGGGTGGCGCCGGTCCGCCGCTGCGGCTCCGAGAGCTGACCAACGAGCTCGAGGCGGTGCCGGATGCGCCATGGGTCAAGCAAGGTGCTCCCGGTCAACGGGGGAAGGCCGCGCCAGGCCTCGGGCTCCCCAAGCTCGGTGTTGTCGGGAAGGTCGGGCAGGCCGAAGACCTGCACAGCGGTGGTCACAGCGCACCTCCCGACGACCGGTCGCACCCGCCCGGGTCCTGGTTGCGTCGGCGCGGGCCGGGGGCGAGTTGAGCGATACGGTCAATTCACCCGTCCGCGCGGCCACCCAACTCACCCTGACCTTTGAACACAACCGTCGGCCGCGCATGTCAAGCTGCCGGGCGTGCCTGACGCCAGCCTCCCGAACGGGATCTACGAACGCCTCCTCACTCGGGACCTGTTGGCGCGGCTGACAGGCCTGCGGCACACCATCACCGCTGTCGACGAGGCCGAGCAGGCCGACGTCCTCGGCGAGTACGTCGGCCGTCGAGTCGCCGACGCCCTCCTGCGCCTGCCCGCTGAGGAGCGGGTGCCGAAGGCCAACGCCCTTTTGGCACTCCTGGGTGACACGATCGTCGAGCCGGGCCCTCACGTACTCATGGCGGCGGCCCAAGAAGAGCAGCCGGGCGTGTGGAAGCTGCTGCAGACCCGGCCCGCCGTACCGCTGTCGCGCCCGGCCCTGCTCACCAACGCCAGCTCCGACCCCAAGCTGGGCGCTGAACTGCGGGCCGAGCTCGTCACGGCCGACCGCGTCGACCTGCTCTGTGCGTTCGTGAAGTGGTACGGACTCCGGGTCCTGGAAGCCGAGCTGCGCGAGCTGAAGACGCGGGACGTTCCCCTGCGCGTCCTGACGACCACCTACATGGGCGCCACCGACCGCACGGCCCTCGACCGGCTCGTTCGCGACTTCGGCGCCGAGGTGAAGGTCAACTACGAGACGCAGTCGACCCGCCTGCACGCCAAGGCCTGGCTCTTCCGCCGCGCCAGCGGCTACGACACGGCGTACGTGGGCTCCTCGAACCTGAGCCGCGCGGCTCTGCTGGACGGGCTGGAGTGGAACGTGAAGCTGGCCGGCTCCCACACTCCTGAGCTGCTCGCCAAGTTCGAGGCCACCTTCGACTCGTACTGGTCCGATCCGGCCTTCGTCACCTACGACCCGGACACCGACGCCGACAGGCTCGACCAGGCCCTGGCCGTCGCCGGCGGGCTGCAGGACCGCGGCACCGTGACGTTCTCGGTCAGCGGGCTGGAGGTGCGGCCGTACCCGCACCAGCAGGAGATCCTCGATCGGCTCGACGTGGAGCGTGAGGTCCACGGCCGGCACCGCAACCTGGTCATCGCGGCGACCGGCACCGGCAAGACTGTCGTCGCCGCGCTGGACTACGCCCGCCTGCCCGACCGCCCGTCACTGCTGTTCGTCGCCCACCGCCAGGAGATCCTTCAGCAGTCGCTGCGCACCTACCGCGAGGTCCTCGCGGACGGCGCCTTCGGCGAGCTGTACGTCGGTGGCTCGACACCCGAGCGGTGGCGGCACGTGTTCGCGAGCGTGCAGAGCCTCTCCTCGTACGGCATCACACGGTTGGCCGCCGAGCACTTCGACATCGTGGTGATCGACGAGTTCCACCACGCCGAAGCGGCGACGTATCGACGGCTCCTCGACCACCTCCAGCCTCGCGAGCTCCTCGGGCTGACGGCTACTCCGGAGCGCACCGACGGCGTCGACGTCCGCTCGATGTTCGGCGGTAGGGCCGCCGCGGAGCTCCGTCTCTGGGACGCCCTCGAGAACGACCTGCTGTGCCCGTTCCACTACTTCGGGGTGAGCGACGCGACGGATCTGTCGCAACTGGACTGGCGACGCGGGGAGTACGACGTCGCCGCCCTCGAGAACGTCTACACCGCGGACGACGCACGAGTGCGCATCGTGCTGCGCGAGGTCCGCGACAAGGTCCGCGACGTGTCCGCGATGCGCGCCCTTGGCTTCTGCGTTTCCGTCCGCCACGCCGAATACATGGCTGAACGCTTCACCGCGGCAGGGATCCCCTCGCTGGCCGTCTCGGGCAAGACCTCACGCGAGGAGCGGGCGGCCGCGCTCCAGGCGCTCCGCGACCGGCGCGTCAACGTGCTGTTCGCGGTCGACCTGTTCAATGAGGGCCTCGACATCCCGGACGTTGACACGCTGCTCCTGCTGCGTCCTACCCAGAGCGCCACGGTGTTCCTCCAGCAGCTTGGCCGGGGCCTGCGCCGGACAGCCGACAAGCCCGTCCTCACGGTGCTCGACTTCATCGGGCAGCAGCGTCGGGAGTTCCGCTTTGACCTGAAGTACCGGGCGTTGACCGGCACGAGCCGGTCCGGACTGGAGCGGCAGCTGGAGCGGGGCTTTGCCTTCCTGCCCTCCGGATGCGAGCTCGTCCTCGACGAAGTGGCTCGTGCGGTTGTCCTCGAGAACGTCAAGCGGCAGCTCAAGCTCAACCGAAAGGAGCTCGTTCAGGAGATCCGCAACCACGGTGACCTCGACCTGGCGGAGTGGCTCCGGGAGAGCGGCCGGGAGCTGACCGATGTGTTCCGAGCAGGCTCTTGGACAGCCCTCCGTCGCACGGCTGGCCTCTCCACGCCCGCCGTAGGACCGGCGGACGAACAGCTACTCAAGCGGACGGCCGCCTTCGCCCACGTTGACGACGTCGAACGCGCAACGCTGTACACCCTGTTCCTCAGCGAGCCGGTCCAGTACGACCAGCTCGCGGAACGCGAACAGCGCTTCGCCCGGATGCTCTTCTTCTCGCTCTGGCCCAACGGCGGTGGGTTCACCAGCTACCAACGGGGCTTCGATCTGCTCGCCATGAGCCCCGCGGTCTGCGACGACCTCCGGCAGGTCATCGCGCTGGGCCTGGCGAACGCCGAGCATGTGAGTGGGCCGCTTGAGGCCGGCATGCAGCAGGTGACGATGCGAAGCAACGCCCACTACAGCCGCGAAGAGACGTTGGCTGCCTTGGACTGGGCTTCCTTGGAGCGAAAGCCGTCAGCCTTCGTCGCTGGTGTGGTGTGGTCCGAGGCCGTTCAGACGGACGCGTTCTTCGTCACCCTGCGCAAGTCCGAGCAGGACTACTCCCCCACCACGATGTACCACGACTATGCGATCAGCCCCGAGCTGTTCCACTGGGAGTCGCAGAACGCCACCGCCGTGGCCTCGCCGACGGGGCAGCGCTATGTGCACCATCGCCAGCAGGGCAGCCATGTACTGCTGCTCGCCCGGGAGACCAGGTCGACGGAGTGGAAGGGGCCCCGGCCCTTTCTGTGCCTGGGCCCGGCCTCGTATGTCTCGCATGAGGGCGAACGGCCGATCGCGATCACCTGGCGACTCAGGCATCCCCTGCCGGTTGACGTGTTTCGGCGGGCGTCTGTTACTGCTTGATCGGGGCCGAGAGCGGAACCGACGTGTCTTGGCGTCCGCCAGAGCGCCGGTCAGGTGGTGGCGATGCGCAGGACGAGCACGGCAACAGACAGCAGCAGCGGTAGGACTGGCTGGCCGGCGCCCTTGCTGTCGCCTACGCGCAGGTGGCCGATCACGGCCCCGAGGAAGTACAGGACGAGGCCGGTGGCGGCGGCGATGCCGAGCGGTTCGACGGCGAGGCCAAGCAGGATGCCGAGCGCGCCGGCGATCTCCAAGGCGGCGAGCGCCGGCAGCCAGCGCATCGGGACCCCGACGGTGCCGTGGATGGTGCTGATGACCTGCTCGGCCTTGCGGAGCTTCATCACCGCGGAGGCCACGGCCATAGCGGACAGCAGGGCGGTGACGATGACGAGCGCAATGAACATGAGAGTCCTTCTTGGCTAGGGCTGGGCGAGGTGCTTGCGGACTTGCGGGAGGACCTCGGTGCCGAGGAGCTCGATGGCGCGCAGGTAGGTGGCGTGCGGCATGCCGCCAACGTCCATCTGCAGGATCTGCCGTTGGTGTCCGAGGACCTCGTGGAGGCCGAGGATGCGGTCGGCGATCTCGTTCGGGCTGCCGGCAAAGACCATGCCACCGGGTTCGAGGTCGCGCTCACGGCCGGGAGGGTTCATCGGTGGGCGGCCGGCCTCGGCCGCGCCGGTCGCAAACATGCGCCGCTCGTGCTCGAGGTAGGTGGCTTTGGCCTGTCGGTCGTCGGGGCCGACGAAGCCGTGTACGGCGACGGCGACGGCCGCCGCGTCGGGCGGGTGCCCGGCCTGCGCCCAGGCGTCCCGGTAGGCGTGGCCGTACTGCGCCCACCGCTCCGGGGTGCCGCCGAGGATGCCGAGGAACAGCGGTAGGCCGAGCTGGACCGCCCGCAGGACGGACTCGGGGCTGCCGCCCGAGCCCAGCCAGATTCTCAGCGGCTGCTCGGGGCGTGGCACGACGAGCGCGTCCTGGAGCGGGCGGCGGCGGTGTGGGCCGGCGAAGGTGACCTGCTCGGAGGCGTTGGCGGCCAGGAGCAGGTCGAGCTTGCTGCTGAACAGCACGTCGTAGTCGCGCTCGTCGAGGTCAAACAAGCCGAAGGTGATGGTGGACGACCCACGGCCGGCGACCGCTTCGATGCGGCCGGGAGCGATGGCGGCGGCGGTCGCCAGCTGCTGGAACACCCGCAGCGGCTCGTCGGTCGACAGCACGGTGACGGCGGTGCCGAGCCCGATGCGTGAGGTGGACGCGGCGGCGGCCGTCACCAGCGAGGTCGGGGACGACTGCGGCATGGAGCGGGTGTGGTGCTCGCCGAAGCCGAAGAAGTCCAGGCCGACGTCCTCGGCGAGGCGGACGGCCTCTAGGACGTCGCGGACCGCCTGAGCGCTCGGGCCATAGCCGCCGTCAGGCGTGCGGGGCGTGTTGCCGAAGGAGTAGACGCCGAGCTCAAAGCCCGTGCCGGCAGTGGTCATCGGCGGTGCTCCTCGAGTGGGCAGGACGTCATCGGGTCAGGTCGCTCAAGGCTGCCGCCCCGGCGTCGCATCGCCTCCCGCACGTCGCCCTGAGGGGGTGGGGCAGGAGCGTCGCGCGCGGCCTCGGCCCGCAGTCCGTCGAGAAGCAGCCCGATCAGGCGCGCGGAGGCGCCAACGGCGATGTGAGGCGTGCGTTCGACGAGGCCGGCGTTGGCCATGAGCAGCAGCACGACATCCTGGTCGGTGAAGTCGGCCCGCAGAACACCGGCGCGACGGGCTCGCTCGACCAGCCGGACGAGGCCCTCGTAGGCGCGGCGGCGCAGCGCCTCGATCTCCGGCGCCGACGAGATGTCCATGGTGACGAGGTCGGCCAGGCCACGGTCCTGGGCCTGCATCCCGGTGACCGCCTCCACGTAGGACCGGAACCCCCGCCACGGGTCGTCGTCCGCGAGGCCCGCCTCGACCGCGCTGACGTGCTCGGCCATACGGTCGGCGAAGACAGCGGCGACCAGGTCGCTGCGCGTCGGGAAGCGCCGGTACAGCGTGGCGTTGCCCGTGCCCGCCAAGCGGGCGATCTCGTCGAGCGAGGCGTCCAGGCCCTGCTCGGCGAACACAGAGCTCGCCGCCTCCACGAGCGCTGCGCGGTTCCGCGCAGCGTCTGCCCTGAGCTTCATGACTCGCACAACGCTCAAGAGCGGGGAGCATTCCCCGCTTCCGTCCTGGTCCACGGCGCCCGGCTCGCGACGGCCTGCTGGAGCGGCCTACGCACCGGTTCCGACTGTGTCCAGAACGCGACGTCGCGAGCGGTCGCCGCATCACCCTCGTGGGAGGAGGACGTTCCGGTCGCACGCGTGACGGGTAGGGCGCTGGCGGTTCCGTGCCGGGGCCCGCGAACATCCCGGCATTTCCGAACAGCAGCAGCTCAGCCACCTCCAAGCAACGATCCCAGCCGAGTGCTGCCGAAGGAATGGTGTCCGTCCGGAAGAGGGATCATGGAGTTCCTGGTCGAGTTCGACATCGACGTCCCCGAGGGGACGGCCGAGTCCGACGTCGAGAAGCGCCGGAGTGCCGAGGCCACCGCCGCCGCGGACCTGGCTCGCGAGGGGCAGCTCGTACGGGTTTGGAAGCCGTCGGCCGGGCCGGAGGAGTGGAAGGTCCTCAGCCTGTTCCGCGCGGACAGCCCGGCGCAGCTCGACGGGATTCTCGACAGGCTGCCGCTCCGCAGCTGGATGCAGATCGCCGTCACGCCGCTCGAGCCGCACCCCAGCGACCCGGCCGGCACGCGGGTCGGCCCGTTCGAGCTCCCCCACCCCAGCCTGACGCCGGTCTACCGCCTGGACGCCGCTCTGGGAGTGCCCCTGGATCTTGGCGACACCGTGCACGGCCATCGCCGGATCGTGCCGCTGACCGGCGGGACCTTCACCGGTCCAGAACTCAGCGGCACGCTGGTCCCCGGTGCCAGCGCCGACTGGCAGACGGTGCTGCCCGACGGCACCGCGCTGGGCGACATCCGCTACACGCTGCGAACACACGCCGGCGACCTGCTCGACGTCCGGTCGCGTGCCGTGCGCCACGGCCCGGCCGAGGTCCTCGCCCGTCTGGGCCGTGGTGAGGACGTCGACGCCGGCGAGTACACGTTCCGCGACGCTACGCGGATCGAGACCTCGGCGCCGGAGCTCGACTGGCTGAACAAGGGCGTCTTCATCAGCGTCGCCGGACGCCAGGCCGCCGGCGTCAGCTACGAGACCTACCTCGTCGGCTGACGGCGGCGCCAGACGACGGTGAGCCCGGCGACCTGAAAGGGCAGTCGCTCCTTGTCCCGAAGCAGGTTGACTGACTCCAGCTCACAGATGGCGACGAGCTTGACGTCGGCGGATGGTCTTCGCCCGCGTGCGCAAGGAGCGCCGTGGCCATCTCGTCGAGGGCCGACTCGTTCAACGGCCCGTCGGACGAGACACGTGTGGCCAGCCCGAAGCGGACCCACCACGGCTGCCTTGCTGCCCAGGTGATCAGTTCCGCGGTCCCAGGTCGGCCTGGGGCAACGGACTTACCGGCGAAAGTCATGCGGATGCTGCGCCCCGGACTACCCGTGACGGGCAGGGCTACTCGTGTCCCCCCGGAGCGAGTGGGCTCCGGGGGGACACGAGGCTCGGTCAGATTCACGGCCGTGACAGCCGCCCGTCACCTGCACGAGTCCCCGGGAGGGGACACGGTGAAGAGGGTGCGAATCAGCTGCAGCCGCTGGTGCTTCCGCAGCTCTCGCACACGTAGCAGCTCCCGGCCGGACGCATCTTGACCCCGCAGGTCATGCAGAGCGGAGCGTCCGCCCCGATCCCCTGCTGCGCCTCGATGAGCTCCGTCGAGGACCCGACGTGCACAACAGGCAGCTCCCGGTGCGACTCCACAGGCACGCCCTGCCGCAGCGCCTCGACGTCCACGTCGTCCTCGGCAGCCGGGGCCGCGCCGTAGGAGGTGGCCACCGTGGCGGCGCGCTCCTCGGCGGTGAAGATGCCGAGGCCCTCGCGGGTCTCGTAGGGCAGGAAGTCCAGCGCCAGGCGACGGAACAGGTAGTCCATCACCGAGGCCGCGATGCGGATGTCGGCGTCGTCGGTCATGCCGGCCGGCTCGAAGCGCATGTTCGTGTACTTGGAGACGAACGCCTCCAGCGGCACGCCGTACTGCAGGCCGATCGAGATGCTGATCGAGAAGGC
>JAOPVD010000115.1 GCA_025966295.1 Frankiales bacterium
CGGAGGTCGTGAGGCGAGCCGTCCAGTCGCACGGGACGGCCGTCATCGGGCGAGGCACAGATCTATACGGCCTCAGCGGCTTCTAAGGACCGCGCTTTCCTTTCAGGTGAGCGTGCACTTCATGCGGACAAGGGCCCGCGGGAGCAGGCTGATAGTGCGGGTGAGATCGGTCCGTCGTCCTCCGCGCTGTTAGCGCTGCGGACCACGTCCCCCCTCACACGGCAGGGTGCGCCCTGTCCCCCACCGGTCAAGGGTTCGCTACGCCGCTGCGCGCCCTTGACCGGCTCCTCCCAGGGCACAGGCAGCAGTGATCGGGGGTACGCCGTTCTGTGGTGGTCCGAGCTGCGCCTCAGTCTGACGGCCACGGCTTCAGACGCCAGTCGCCGTCCGTGCAGATTCGTGACGACGGTCGTCGGACACATATCCACAACCTGTCTGACCTGCGGTTATGGGTCAGACGAAGGCAAGACCATCAGCTCCAGGCATCACCAGCGAGCTGGAGCGTGACTCTGATGGCTGCCGTTGTGACCCGTCCCGCCGGGATGGCGCGCTCGGCCCACTGGGCACGCAGCTGCTCGGCGGGTTCGTGCCGCTTGACGGGTATGCGCCCCCGAGGGGCTTGATCGGCGCTCGCTCCGTCAGGGCCGGGGCAGCACGGTCAGGACCCGCACCACGTGATCGCGGAACTCCTCCATGAAGTCCTTGAGGAACCCCGCCGTCGTCTCGTCGATGACCTCTCCGTCGTCGCGGAAGCGCTCCGGGGTGTATTGGATGTAGGCCTCCGGCGAAGTCATCTGGCGCGCGTTGCAGAAGCTCAGGACCGCCCGGAGGGACTGCTGGCCCACCGCGGTGCCGATCGCGCCGATGGACGCGCCGATCACCCCAGCGGGGATGTGGTGGAAGGAGTTCTGCCCCCACGGGCGCGAGGCCCAGTCGATGGCGTTCTTGAGTGCGCCCGGGATGGAGCGGTTGTACTCCGGCGTCACGAACAAGATGGCGTCCGAACCGGAGATCGCCTCCTTCAGTGCCCTGGCCTCGGGTGGGTAGTCGCCGTCGTAGTCCTGGCTGTACAGCGGGAGGTTGCCGATAGGAATCTCGGTGAACTGCAGGTCCGGCGGAGCCAGCCGGATCAGGGAACGGGACAAGATCCGGTTAATCGACGTGGAGGACAGGCTCCCCACGAAGTAGCCGATGTTGTAGCTGGTCCGTGGTGACTGCGACATGGAATCCTCCATCGCCGCACCCACGGCGACCGCGGGCGCGAGGGGTTGTCCGCCCGTCCTCTGCTCGGACATGGCGGGTGATTGTGAGGCTCACGGTCGGCATCTCCGGCGCCGGTAACGGTTCCGCGGTCCACCAGCCACCTGACCGTCGGCAGGCCGGTGTGGGGGTGTGGTGGGACCCTGCATGCCGGGGCGGCCCCGACCATCGCGCCGTACACCTGGTCCATCGAGGTCATGGGACTCGTCCTCTCTACCGTGCAGGGCCGCCGGCGGGTCGCCCACCCAGGCGGCCCGCAGCGGGGACTCGATGCCGTCAGGGGTGACCGGGCGCGGGTTCGCGTAGGGGTTGGCGACAGCCAGTTCGACGATCCGCGGGATCTCTCCTTCCCTCATGCCCCGCTCGGACAGCGACCGGGGTGGCGCCCAGCCGGCCGGCCACGCGGCCACCGCGCCGGGAGCCGACGGCCCGTTGTAGGCCAGGGCGTGCGGCAGCACCACGGTGTGGGTCTGGGCGTGCGGCAGGTCCAGGGTGCCGCCGAGGGGTCTGGCAGAGCGCGTGGTGCAGCGACATGTCGTCGGGCAGCTTGGCCACAGAGCCCGCACCGAACACCACTCGCATGGGCAGCGCCTGATAGGTGAACGGACCGATCACGACATCACTCCGGAAGCTCCCCGGACCAGGGTCGGCTGCACCTGCGCCGGCTGAGCCGCCGGCCTCGCCTGGTCTGCCCGCAGCAGCGTGATGTCGAACGTCAGCGTACGGAACGGGTTGGGCAGGCCGGCCCCTGACGCGCGGGCGGGATCGTCGACCTCCGGCACGGCGCGGATCAAGCTCTCCTTCACGCCGAAGACCGCATCGGAGTCCAGGTACGGGCTGTCGGCCACGAAGACGTGCGTGGTCACCGGGCGATACCCCGGCGCGGCGACGATGAAGTGAAGGTGCGCCGGCCGGTGCGGGTGCCGGCTGGTCGCCGCGAGCAACTGCCCGACCGGGCCGTCGTCGGGGATCGGGTAGTGCCGGGGGACCACCGAGCGGAACCAGAACCGTCCCTGCTCGTCCGCGGTGAACAGGCCCCGCAGGTTGCCCGCCGGCTGGATGCCGGGCTGCTGAACGTCGTAGAAGCCGTCCTCGTTGGTCTGCCAGACGTCCACAGACGCCCCTGCCAGCGGCTCGCCCTCGGGACCGGTCACCTGTCCCGACACCAGGCAGGGCGTGCCCTTGTCGTCGAGCGCGATGTTGTCCCCCACCTCCCGCCTCGGGGACTCCACCATGTGGAAGGGCCCGAGCACCGTCGACTCCGTCGAGGCGCCGTACGTCCGGTGGTTGATGGTCTCGACCAGCATGGACACGCCGAGGACGTCGGAGAGCAGGATGAACTCCTGCCGCACATCGTTGCTCATCTGGCCGGTGCGGGTGAGGAAGTCGATGGCGACGCCCCACTCATCCTCGGTCAGCTCCACGTCCTTCACGAAGGCGTGCAGGTGGCGGACCAGTGAACTCAGCACCTGCTTGAGCCTCGGATCCGGCGTGTTCTCGAAACTGGCGGCAACGACATCGGCCGAGTGCTCCTCGCTGAACAGCTGCGGGAGGCTCATGCTTGCACCTCCTGGGCGCGGTCGAGAACGGTGCGCAGGGCGCTCTCCAAGGCGGCCTCAGCTTCGGCATGGGACGTGGCACTGCCCTCCCGGAAGGTCTCCCGGAAGGCGACGTAGTTGTCCGGCCGGGCGAGCAGGTTGCCCATCAGCTCCCGCGGCACGGCCTCAGCCATCACCTCCTCCTCGACGCCCAGGTCACGGAGCGCCTCCAACGGGCGCTGGTTGGTGCTGTGGGCGCGCGGGGTGTCCGTCAGCCGCCCGTACATGCTGATCACGGTCGTCGCACGCCGTACGTCGCCAGCGCCAGTGCGGCTGAGGAACCGGCGGGCCCACTGCCGACGATGAGGACGTCGGTGTCGAGGTCTGGCATCAGAAGGCCTCTCCTTGTTGCTCGAATCACATCCCGTCCCCAGTGTGGGGCCGACCACTGAGGGGCTTCCTGCACGATCCGACCGACTTCGCTGCACGAAGTGCGCGTCGTCGACGCGACGGAAGCAGCAGCCTCAGGAACGGCGGCGCACGGCACCGGGGGTGGTGTCGAGGTGTGCACGCATGACCCGGGTCAGATGCTCCTGGTGCGAGAAGCCGGACCGGATGGCGATGTCGGCGATGGGGGCGGTGCCAGTGCGCAACAGCCGGCATGCCTGATCGACGCGAAGTCCGAGCAGGAACCGGTGCGGTGCCAGGCCCGTCCGCGCCTTGAACTGCCGGCTGAACTGGCTGACGCTCAGCCGCGCGGCCGAGGCCAGCTCGGCCAGCGACACGGGCTCGGCCAACCGCTCCTCCATCACCGCCCGCACCGTCGCGAACTGAGAATCCCCAAGTCCACCCGGGGGACGGTCGTCGACCGAGCCCACCCGGGACCGGTGTCGTCGCACCAGCTGCGCGGCGACCATCGAGCCCAGCTCGTCGAGGTAGGTCCGGGCGGCCGGCTCCCAACGGCGGAGCGTCTCGTCCATCGACAGCACGAGCTGCTCCAGCAGGCGATCGCTCGTGCCGAGCTCCTCGGCCAGCTCGACCGGCCGGTCCGCACCGGCGGCGTCGCGGACGAGATCGTCGTGGAGGTAGAGGTGGACCGTGCTGAGGTCGCCTCCGAGCTCGACCGTCAGATCCCGGCCCGCTGGATGGATGAACAGCCCGCCGGCCGGCACCTGTCGCGAATGACTGAGCCTTCCCTGGCCTCGTCGGACAGTGACCGGCCCGTCGAGATGGAGGATCACCAGGTGCGTGCCCGCCGCCTCGAACGACTCGCGATACGGGCTCTCGCGTTGAACGGACAGGTACTGCCTGTCCCACCCCAGCCCAGCGCTGGTCCGCTCAGGCTCCACCCACGGCTGCCGCAGGATGCCGTTGGTGTCCAGCAGCCCAAGTTCACTGGTCACACGGCCGTCCTCATGCCGATCGGTTCGCGCTCACCGTGCCGTCTCTCACGGCAGCCTAATCGGCCTGATGCGGTGCCAGTCCTCCCCGACCAGCCACAGGGCCACAGGATGATCTTGTCCCTTGTGACCCCTGCCCGCCGGGTCGGGTCGCCAGGCAGGCGGCCTGCGCGCCAACTGCCGCCACCGCTGTCCGCCGTCGGTGCAAGGGCAGCCGCTTCGGCAAGATGAGGGCATGCGCCTTGCCAAGTCATCAAGCCTCGCCGCGTTGGTAGGCGTGTACGAAGTCCTGGATCTCACTTACCCAGAGGTAGGGGCGACACAGGGTTCCCTTCCTACGGGCTACCAGCACCTCCGCCGCAGGGTCAGCCTGGGCACAGGCAGGGACGTCTTTGTTCGAGCGTCCGAAGCCCTGATGTCGTGGCAGGTTCAGCGGCGCGCCGGACTAACGGTCACGGCCGATGGACCGGTGGCCCTGGGTCAGACACTCGTCATGGGGCTTGGAGTCCGCATCTGCCTCGTGGTCCCCTGCCGAGTCGTGGCCATCACGGACGAGCTTGACCGCCGGGGCTTCACCTACGGGACGTTACCGGATCATCCGGAACGAGGCGAAGAGTCGTTCTCCATTGTTGACAGTGGCCATGAGATCCACTTCGAGATAGCGGCCTTCAGCCGGCCGAACGGACCTGTCGTCAGGGCCGTTGCGCCGCTGGCGCGGCTTGGTCAGCGGATGGCGACCCGACGATACGAACAGGCCGCCAAGGGACTTGTTAGGACTGGTCGCTAACGGCCCTTCTCGTTGGTTAGAAACGGGGTAGGCCGTTCCCAGCCGTGTTCTAGTCGGAGGGCGGTGGAATGCGATTTCCCGACGCGTCGAGGTAGATCCGAGCACCAGGACGGCTGCTGGACCGACGTGTGGGAAGAGCACGCATGGCGTCCACCAGTGCCGCGACCAGGATGATGACGATGAACAGGCCAGCGGTGAGCAGATAGTTGGCAGTGTTCGGGGCTAGGCAGCCCTCAAAGCCTGGGCCGCCTGGGCCGTCGACATGGCCGTAGTGGTCGGCCCAGGTCGGACGTGCGCCGCATGGAACCGGCGCGGTTGGGCCGTGCCAGAAGACCACTCCTGCGATCACGAGCGCAACTGGGATCGAAGCCACCGTCAGCCCATGCCTCATGGCGGCAGGCTACGACGGTCCAGTGGTCGCCCTCCCGCTACGAGAGTTACAGCAAGGACCGGACGCATCATGCCGTGGTGCTGATGGCGCTCATCTGAATCTCCCCAGACCTGCTCGAGCAACCCTCGGGATATTCGCTGAGCGGCATCAGTGCATCAGTTCTCATGGAAGAAGACTGGCTACAGCGGCTACTGGTACATGTACTTCAAGACGCAGAAGACGACCCGGCTGCGCGCATCCCGCTGCCCTCGCCCGACTGGGGCCTGCTCGCCAGTGGCCCCGCCGTGCGAGGCGTTCAGGTCTACGACCTCGAGCCCGGCCGCATCCCGGGAGTTCGTTGCTCGGCCCTTCGCGTGGCCCAGGCACCGCGCCCACCCGGGCCGGACTCAGTGGTGCCAGGTGAGCACCAGCGCGGTCGCTCCGTCGGGCGACTCCCAGAGACCGGCCGTGGCTACCGATTGGCGGCCACGCGGTTGCGGCGTGTCGCTGGTTACGGCTGCGCGCGCTTCCGCCCAGGCCGTCTGGGCGTCGTCCTTGTCGTGCCGGACGACCTCGGTCCTCTCAGGCAGCCCGCCGGGCCAGTACGTGATGACAGGACTACCTCGCCCTTCGCCTTCTCGGCCTCCTTGTCGCTGATCCACCTGGCGAAGATCTCGGGGTCGAGGCGCTGCGAAGGCCGCGCGGTAGCGCTCGAGCTTCTGGTCGCAGGCGGTGATGGTGTCGCGGGCGGTCGGGGTGGCGGTGTCGTGGTGCGGGTCCTCGCCGACACCCCGGAGCTCGGCGGCGTCGGCGTGCCTCGGCGTCCTGATCAGCCCGCCAAGCCCCTTGATCTGGGTGCGGTCATCGGCTGCCCGCCGTCACTGGGCAGCTAGCAGCGGTAGTGCGGGCTCTTGGACTCGACGGCCAGGCGGGTGAGGGCCACCCGTCTCGGCGATAGCACTCGCCTCCGCATCCCTGGCGGACTTTGCGACGCCGCCACCGCCCAGGTACTGGCCTTCGGCTGCCTCGGAGCGGCTTCCCGCGATGAGTTCGGGAACCGGGGTCCGTCACAACCGTTAGCAGCATCAGCTCAGGAGGAGGCAACCATGGCCGCCGAGACCGTCAGCGCGACCGAGACCATCGATGCGCCGGCCGAGGTCATCTTCGCCGTCCTTGCCGACCCGGCGAAGCATGCCGCCATCGACGGAACCGGCTGGGTGCGCGAGCCGCTCGACTGCGAACCGCTGACCGCGGCCGGGCAGATCTTCCGGATGGCCATGTACCACGCCAAGCACCCCGAGGGCGGCTACCAGATCGCCAACCGGGTCCAGGTGCTCGACCGTCCGAACGCCATCTCTTGGGAGCCGGGATACGACACCGGCGACGGCAGCCTGAGCTTCGGCGGCTGGGTGTGGCGCTACGACCTCGTGGTCTCCGGACCCGGCAACACCGAGGTCACCCTGTCCTACGACTGGTCGGCTGTCCCGGAGTCGATCCGTCAGAACTTCTCGTTCCCGCCGTTCCCACCCGACCATCTGAGCAACTCGCTCACCCACCTCGCCGACTTGGCCACCCGGTGATGTAGCGGGGGCTTCGCTGGACTCCGGAACTGTCCTCCACACAGAGCAGGTGACGCGCCGGAGGTGTCGAAGTGCTCCGGAGATCCACTGGTGCAACACGGGTGAGGGACACGGATGGGTGTGCGTTCTGCTTTCGCCGCGGCGGCGGTCGTTTCTTTCGGGGTCGCCACAGCGGCCTCGGGTGCGGTAGCCCCGTCGTCGCAGGGTGGGCAGCCGACCGGGTTCGCACCGCTCGGCCTCAGCTGCGTCGTCCAGCCGGACCGGGTGCGCTTCTGCCAGGGGAACGGTTCCACCGACCGGGTGCCGTCGTGGGACGGGACGCCGCTCGACGCTGACGTGACCCTGCCCCCGACCGGCCGGGGGCCCTTCCCGACGATCGTGATGCTGCACGGCTGGGGCAACGACAAGACCAGCTTCGAGTCGACAGACGTGGTCGGCAAGGGCTACAACGCCGGCGCCGGGACCTACAAGCCCGTCACCTACCACTACAACAACGACTACTACGCCCGGCAGGGCTATGCCGTCCTCACGTACTCCGCCCGAGGGAAGGGCAAGTCGTGCGGCGGCGACGGTGCACCGCGCGCGCAGACCCAGACCGGCCCCTGTGCGAACGGCTTCATCCGGCTCGCCGACCAGCGGTACGAGGTGCGCGACACCCAGTACCTGCTGGGGTTGCTCGTCGACCAGAAGGTCGCCCGGCCGGGAGCGCTCGGCGCCACGGGGATCTCGTACGGCGGCGGGCAGAGCCTGACGCTGGCCTACTTGAAGGACCGGGTGCGCTGCGCCGGCCTGTCCGTGCCGGGCGATCCGTGCACCGGCCACGCGGACGGCAGCCTCATCCCGTGGACTAGCCCGCGGGGCACCCGGTTGTCCATCACGGCCGCGCACCCGCGCTGGTTCTGGTCCGACCTCACTTCGGCGCTGATGCCCAACGGTCGCTTCCTGGACTTCAGGCCGAGCACCAACGGTTCGAGTCGCAGCCCGGTAGGTGTCGAGATCGCCAGCTTCCTGAACGGCCTCCTCGCCACCGGGACCGCCGGCGGCTACGTCGTGGCCCCGCAGGCCCCCGGTGGTGCCTTCAGCCCCTGGGACCTCACCAGCTACGGCGTCGCCTTCAACGCCGGCGAGCCCTACGGCTCCCAGGCGAAGGCGGTCGTCGACGAGATCGCGGCCTACCACCAGGGCTACGGCATCCCGAACAGCGCACCGGCGCCGCTCCTGCTCGAGAGCGGCTGGAACGACGAGCTGTTCCCGCCGGCCGAGGCCCTCCGGGTCTACAACGCGTTGCGGAGCCGGCATCCCGGCGCCGACGTGAGCCTGCAGTTCGGCGACGTCGGACACAGCCACGGGTCCAACAAGCAGGCCGTCAACCGGCACTTCAACGACCAGGCGGCCGCGTTCTTCGCGGCGCACCTGCAACGGCGCGGCCCGGCGCCGCAGCGGGGCGGTGTCACCGCCTTCACCACGACCTGCCCCGCAGCGGCCCGCGACGGGGGCCCCTATGCCGCCAGCAGCTGGAACGGCAGCCACCCCGGGGCCGTCAGGTTCGGCGCAGCGGCCGCGCAGTCGGTGCTCTCGCACGGCGGCAACCCGGCGACCAGCGCGCAGTTCGACCCCATCGCCAACAGCAGCGGCTGCAAGACCGTGCCTGCCGAGACTGCTCCTGGCACGGCGGTGTACACGACCCGGAGCAACGGCTTCACGATGCTCGGGCTCCCGACCGTCACCGCCAGCATCGCCACGACCGGCCTCGGCGGGCAGCTCGACGCCCGGCTCTGGGACGTGAGACCCGACGGGCAGCAGCTGCTCGTGACACGCGGTACCTATCGGCTGCTCGACAACCAGACCGGCCGCATCACCTTCCAGCTCCACGGCAACGGCTACCGGTTCGAGGCGGGTCACACCGTCAAGCTCGAGCTCCTGGGCAGCGACAGCCCGTACTACCGGCCCAGCAACAGCCCCTTCGCCGTCACCATCACCAACCTGGACCTCGCTCTCCCCGTGGTGGAGTCGCCCAGGAAGGGGTCCCAGGTACGGCGCAACCCCCACCTGCTGCGGCAGGACTGACACCACTGGGCCGCGCCGGCCGCTTGCCTCGTACACTGGTAGCCGCGACGTCTTCCGGCATGCTCTGACGGTTCTTGGGCGCATGGCGCCTGGCCCGTCCCGCTCCGCCGCCGCACTCGCGCGGCGGGCGGTACGCCAGCTGCCCGCCGGTCGGGCCGACGACTCGCGCTGCCCGGCCGTGGCGGCGCGGGTGCTTGGATTCCACGGCGCTCGGTCACTCACGTCAGGAGAGGTACTTGGCCACACGAGGCGGGCGTCAGTCCGGCGCCAGCCGGTCGGCCCCCCGGCAGCAGCGGCGGCACCGCGGGCAAGGCGAGCAGGGCATCATCCAGGTGCTCGCCAAGGCCGCGCGGGACATCGAGCTGGCCGTCCAGCGCGACCGGGTGCGGCCCTCGATCCGGACGAGCTTCCAGGTCGTCGCGCTCCTGGTGCGCGAGGAGCGCAATCGGGTCACGGCGGACGACATCAGCGAGGCGCAGCGCACCGAGCAGCTGAAGCGGATCGACGGCATCGCGACGATCCTGGCGAGGAGCGCTGCGCGCGACGGCTCGCTGCTCGCGCTCCTCGCAGAGGACGCCGCGCCCCTCGAGGGCGCCAGGTCGCTCATGCGTGAGATGCAGCTCGCCGCGGGCATCGAGCCGCCCGCCGAGGAGGTCGTCAGCAAGCCGGCCACACCAGCCGCGTCGCCCTCAGCCCGGGCCGAGCGCCAGGTGGTGCCCCAGTCGGTCATCTCGCGGCAGCTGGCCAACCCCTTCCTCGCGCCGGACTTCTCCGCCGCGCCGCGCCCTGCAGCCCGGCCACGGCTGCTGGCGAGCTGGGAGCTGCTCGGCCCGCTGCTCAGGTCGTTCGAGGAGGCCTCCGGCGGAGCCTCGTCGTGCATGGACCTCCCCGCGCCCTCGTCCCTGCAGGCCCCGGGCGGCCGGGAGCTGATGCCGCACCAGGCCCAGGTGGTGGCCGCCGCCGCCGCCGGCCACCGCACGTTCCTGCTCGCCGACGAACCGGGCCTGGGCAAGACCGCCCAGGCGCTGCTCGCCGCCCAGGCCGCGGACGCCTACCCGTTGCTCGTCGTCGTGCCCAACGTCGTGAAGACCAACTGGGCACGCGAGGCCGGCCTCTGGACACCCACCCACGCCGCCACCGTCGTCCACGGCGACGGCGACACCATCGATGCCTTCTCCGACATCGTGGTGGTCAACTACGAGGTGCTGGACCGGCACGTCGGCTGGCTCGGCTCCCTCGGGTTCCGCGGCATGGTCGTCGACGAGGCGCACTTCATCAAGAACAAGACCTCCCAGCGCTCCCGCCACGTGCTGGAGCTGTCCGAGCGGATCCGGTCCCGCACCGTGCGACCCCTGCTGATGGCGCTGACCGGCACCCCGCTGATCAACGACATCGAGGACTTCCTGGCGATCTGGGAGTTCCTGGGCTGGATCGGCGACAAGGAGCCCGGCGCCGCGCTGACGGAGGCCCTCGAGGACAACGGCCTGACGCCGGTCGACCACGGCTTCTACCCCGCCGCCCGGGCGGCGGTCATCGACCTCGGCATCGTCCGCCGACGCAAGGTGGACGTCGCCGCCGACATCCCCGCCCGGCGCATCGCCGACCTGCCGGTCGAGCTCGACGGCCCCTTGGGCCGCTCGATCCGGGACGCCGAGCGGGTGCTGGCTCGCCGCCTGGTCAAGCGCTACGAGAGCGCGCTGGAAGCCCGCAACCCGGGTGTCGTCGCCGAGGGCATCGACCACGACCTGGTCCGCCGGGTCGCCGGCTGGGAGCGGCAGGACACCAGCGAGTCGAGCAGCGACGAGAACGTCTTCAGCATGATGCGCCGGATCGGTCAGGCCAAGGCCGGCCTGGCCGCCGACTACGCCGCGCAGCTGGCCCGCAACGTGGGCAAGGTCGTCTTCTTCGCCAAGCACGTGGACGTCATGGACACGGCCGAGAAGACCTTCGCGCAGCGCGGCATCGGCTACACCTCGATCCGCGGTGACCAGACCCCGAGGGTCCGTCAGAAGAGCATCGACGCGTTCGTCAACGATCCGGACGTCGAGGTCGTCGTGTGCTCGCTGACGGCCGCGGGGGTGGGGCTCAACCTGCAGGTCGCCTCGAACGTCGTGCTCGCCGAGCTGTCCTGGACCGACGCGGAGCAGACGCAGGCCATCGACCGCGTTCACCGGATCGGTCAGGACCAGCCCGTCACCGCCTGGCGCGTCATCGCCGCCCAGACGATCGACGCCCGCATCGCCGAGCTCATCGACGACAAGGCAGGGCTTGCGGCGCGGGCGCTGGACGGCTCGGATGAGCAGGTGTCGTCGTCGGTCGATGTGCAGCTCGAAGCGCTGGTCGCCCTGCTGACCGACGCCCTGACGAACGCGGCCTAGCGCGAGCGGACACAGCACCGCCGTACCTGATCACGAGCCGGTAGCCGATGGTGCTACCGGCTCGTGGTGTCAGGTGCCGTTGTTGGTCAACCTCGGGCTGGTACCGCTCACGGCGCAACTCGCCCTTCCGACCGACGCGCTCCGGAACGCCGCCTCGCCAGTCCCGGCAGAGCCGGGTCAGCGCTCCGACGAACAGGCGGCCACCAGTCCCCTAGAGGACTGGTGGCCGTGCGGTCAGACCGCGGGCTGGCTCTCCGGGTGCCAGCCGGGAACGTGCAGCTCCACGTCGATGCTCGTGCGGCGAGCGTGGAGCAGGCCGAGGGCCGCCAGGCCCAGGAGCAGCAGGCCGCTGCCGAGTGCGATCCAGAAGGCGACGAACGCGACCTTGGCCATCGTCCCGAAGGCGTAGGCGTTCAGCAGCAGCCCACGCAGGGTCTCGCCCTTGAAGGCCGTGGCGACCTTCGCGGCCAGGACCGTGTCGTTCGGTGCGGCCTGAGCCTGCGCGGAGAGCTCGGAGTAGGTCTTGCCACCGGTGGTCGCCTTGAGGTGCACGGCGATGAAGTGGTCGGCGTAGGCCTTGGCCTGGTCCCCAGTGACCAGCTGCTGACCGGCGTACTTAGTCAGGTACGGCTTGATGTCCGGGTCGCTCAGGGCCTTTGAACCCGCCGGCGGGAAGAAGACCTTCTCGGCGGCGAGCTGGGTGCGGACGTTGTCCGAGACGAACGAGTGGGCCCAGAACAGCAGACCGGCGGCGGCCAGGAGGACGGCTGCGACCACGAGTGCCGCGGCCGAGGCGAGGGTGTCGAAGCTCTTGCGGCGCATGGGAATCCCTTCTCATGGCGACCCGGGGGGCCGCCTGCGACTATGGCATCAGCCGTGCTCCGTACGCGGCAGTGAGGAAGGTCCCTGATGACAGGGCCGAAGGACCCTGCTGAGGACCATCGACGGGTCGACCGACTGCTCGACGCTGTCCTGGCGGTCGGCTCCGACCTCGACCTGAAGGTGGTGCTGGAGCGGATCGTCGAGGCCGCGGTCAACCTCGTCGATGCGACGTACGGAGCGCTCGGGGTGGCGGACGAGGGCGGCCTCGGCCTGTCGCAGTTCATCACCGTCGGCATCGACGATGCGGGTGTCGCCCGCATCGGGCCGCCGCCGACCGGGCGCGGCGTGCTCGGCGAGCTGCTCCGGACGCCCGAGCCGCTGCGGCTGCACGAGCTGGCGCAGCACCCGCGGTCCTCAGGCTTTCCCACAGGGCATCCGCCGATGGCCAGCTTCCTCGGCGTGCCCGTACGGGTCGGCCAGACCGTGTTCGGCAACCTCTACCTGACCGAGAAGCGCGGTCACAAGGACTTCACCGAGGAGGACGAGAGCGTCGTCGTGGCGCTCGCGGGCGCGGCCGGCATGGCTGTCCAGAACGCCCGCCTGTACGCCGAGAGCCGCCGCCGTGGTGCCTGGATGGAGGCAGGTCGGGTCATCTCCACCTCGCTGCTGTCGGGGACGGAACGGGAGGACGTCATCGCCCTCGTCGTCGAACGGGCACGTGAGGTGCTGTCGGCGGACGCTGCCTTCGTGGCGCTGGCGTCGGAGGGCGTGCTGCACGTCGACACCGCCGGTGGGAGCGACGGTCCCGAGCTGCTGCGGCAGCTCGGCCACTCCCTCGACCAGGTGGTCGCGACCGGACGGGGCCGCGACGTCAGCACCAAGGACATGTGCGGCGCTGCGGTGCCCCTGGGCCCAGTGGGCCGTCCCTGCCAGGGCGTCCTCGTGGCGTTGTGGACGCAGCGACCCGTGCCCTGGGACGTGACCGACCTGACGGGGTTCGCCGCGCAGGCGGCAATTGCCCTGGAGCTCGCCGACCGTCGCGGCGAGGCGGAGCGGTTCGCCATCATCCAGGACCGCGACCGGATCGGCAGGGACCTGCACGACCTCGTCATCCAGCGGCTGTTCGCGACCGGCATGCAGCTCCAGAGCGCCATCCGGCTCGTCGACCAGGACTCCACCGAGGCCAAGGTCCGCATCGACCGGGCCGTCGACGAGCTCGACGGGACGATCCGCGAGCTGCGCTCCACCATCTACGGCTTGCAGGCACCCTTGGAGGGCCGACCGTCCTTGCGAGCCCAGCTGCTGCAGGTCGTCGACGGCGCCACCGCCACCCTGGGCTTCGCGCCGACCCTCCGGTTGGACGGCCTGCTCGACACCCTTCCCACCCCTGACATCGCCGACCACATGGTCGCCACGCTGCGCGAGGCGCTGTCCAACGTGGCCCGCCACGCCCGCGCCTCGCGGGTGTCGGTGGCCGTCGGCGTGAGCGGCAGCACCCTGCAGCTCAAGGTTCAGGATGACGGCATCGGCATGGCCGAGGACGCCGCCCGCAGCGGCCTGGTCAACCTCGCCAGCCGTGCGCACGAGCTCGGCGGGTCGATGCGGGTCACCTCCGACGCCGGCACGACGCTGGAATGGCAGGTCCCCGTCTAGCCCTGCCGGAGCTCCGTGGCGAGCACCGCGACCTGCGTACGGCGCTGCAGTCCCAGCTTGGCGAGCACGTTGCTGACGTAGTTCTTCACGGTCTTCTCGGCCAGGAAGAGCCGCTGGGCGATCTCACGGTTGGTCAGGCCCTCACCGATGAGGCCAAGGATCTTGCGCTCCTGGTCTGTCAGCAGCTCGAGTGGATCGGCTTTGGCTGGCGCCCGGAGCCGCTCGAGCACCAAGGAAGCGGCGCGCGGGTCGAGCAGCGAGCCGCCTGCTGAGACGGTGCGGATGCCCTCGACCAAGGCGTTGCCTCGTACGTCCTTCAGCACGTAGCCGGCCGCGCCGGCGAGAACCGCATCCAGCAGGGCCTCGTCATCGGCGAACGAGGTCAGCATCAGGCAGGCCAGGCCAGGCACCAGGTCGCGCAGCTCGCGACAGAGGGCCACGCCGTTTCCGTCCGGGAGCCGGACGTCCAGCACGGCCACCTGCGGTCGTGCCGCGGGGATCCGCGCGAGTGCCTCGACGACGCCGCTGGCCTCGCCCACGACGACGAGGTCGGACTCGGCCTCGAGCAGCTCGCGCACGCCACGCCGCACGATCTCGTGGTCGTCGACCAGGAAAACGCCGGTAGGTGTCACCGCTGGAGCATCGCACCGACGTGGCCCAAACGATACGGGTCTTTGGTCCCGTCTCGATCGGGCCGCCGGCCTCTGGCTCGGTGCCCGGGCCATGGCGAGGCTGTCGGTGTGATGCAGACCCGAAGCGTCGGCAGCCCGCTGTCCCCCGACACCTGCCGCGACCGTCTTTCGAACAGCCGCAGGGGCTTTCTGGCCTGCACCGAAGGAGGGCTGCCCAACGTGGTCCCGGTCGAGCTGCGGGCACGGGACGGGCAGCTCCTGGTCAGCGCGAACACGCCGCGCCTGCGCGAGCAGCTGGTGGGTCAGGTGGTGGCCGTCAGCATCGGCAAGCACGCCTTCCGGTACTGCCGCGGGTGGACTGTGATCGCTCGCGGCCGCCTCGGCCTACTGAGGGACGACGGGGCCATACCGCTCGAGATCGCCCAGCTCGACGGCGTCACCTACATCCGCCCGGCCCAGAGGAGAACGCCGTGAGCACACTGCTTCCAGAAGAGATCCAGCACCTGGTCATGATGGCCGCACACGCCCCCAGCGTGCACAACACCCAGCCGTGGCGGTTCGCACCGACGTCCGACGGGCTCCGCGTGGAGTGCGACCGCAGCCGGCAGCTCGGCGTCATCGACCCTGAGGGCCGCGAGCTGCTCCTGAGCTGCGGCGCGTCCCTGCACCACCTCCAAGTGGCGGCACGGGCGCTCGGCCTCGACGCGGAAATCGCCGTCGAGGTACGCGACGACACCGTCGCCCTCGTGCGCCTCGCACGGGGTGTTCCCGCCACCGAAGCCGAGGTGGAGAGCGCCGTCGCCATCCTGCACCGCCACACGCACCGGGGACGCTTCACCGACGAAGCGGTCTCGGCCGAAGACCTCAACCGGGTGCTGCTGGCGGTGGAGTCCGAGCTGGGCCTGCTGCGCGTGGTGCACCAGGACGAGCTCGTCGCCGTCGAGGTCGTCGTCAGCAGGGCCGAGCAGTCGCTGCAGAGCTTGGACGGGTACGCCGGCGAGCTGGCGCGCTGGCTCTGGCACGGGCTGCCCGATGAGGACCGCGGCGACGGGCTCCCCCAGGACGCCATCGACCACGACCCGACCCGGGCGGAGAGCCTGGAGGGCCGGCAGTTCGACGGGGGACCGTCTCCGCCCGCTCAAGACCCCGGTTGCGGAGCACCCGACCGTCGTGCTGCTTACCTCGGCTGGTGACACCCCCGCCGACTGGGTCCAGTCCGGGCGGGCGCTCAGTGCCCTGCTGCTCATCGCCACCGAGGCCGGGCTGCTGGCCCAACCCATCGCGCAGGTCATCGACCTCCCGAGTGCCCGCTATGCACTCGCGCAGCTGCTCGGGATCGTCGGGACTCCCCAGATGCTCCTGCGGCTCGGGCACGGCACCAGCGTCCCGGCAACTCCTCGCAGGCCGCTCGCCGAGGTCCTCAGCTCGTAGATCCCACGGCCGCGCGGACGAGGGGCGCCACCTCGGTGCCCAGCAGCTCGATGCCATGGAGCAGGTTCGCGTGCGCCAGGCGCACGTTGGTCATCTGCAGCGACATGCGTTCGATGCCGCCGAGGTCGTCGGAGATCCGCAGGATCTTGGTGGCGACCGTCTTGGGGTCGCCGATGAGGAAGGCGCCGTCGGGGCCGCACATGGCGTCGTACTGGGCACGGACCGGCGGTCCGAAGCCGCGCTCCCGCCCGATCTTGGTGAACATCTGGGCCCAGCCGGGGTAGAAGTCATCGGCCGCCTGCTGCTGGGTGTCACCCACGAACCCGAAGCAGTGCAGGCCCACCTTGAGCTGCTCGGGCGCGTGCCCGGCGCGTTGTCCGGCCTGTCGGTAGAGGTCGATGAGGGGCCGGAAGCGGGCTGGCTGGCCACCGATGATGGCAACCATGAGGGGCAGTCCGAGGGTGCCGGCGCGGACGAACGACTCGGGGGTGCCACCGACACCCACCCAGATCGGGAGGCGGTCCTGGACGGGGCGGGGGTAGACGCCCTGCCGGTTCAGTGGCGGGCGGTGCCGGCCCGACCAGGTCACCTCAGTGCTGTCGCGGATGCGCAGCAGCAGGTCCAGCTTCTCGGCGAACAGCGAGTCGTAGTCGGCGAGGTCCAGGCCGAACAGCGGGAAGGCCTCGGTGAACGAGCCGCGACCGACGACGAGGTCGATCCGTCCCTGGGAGATCAGGTCCAGGGTTGCGAACTCCTGGAAGAGCCGGACCGGGTCGCTGGCGCTGAGAACCGCCACGGCGCTGTTGAGGCGGATCGTCGTGGTGCGAGCTGCGGCCGCGGCCAGCAGCACCGCCGGGGCGGAGTCCATGTACTCCGGGCGGTGGTGCTCCCCGATGCCGTAGCTGTCGAGGCCGACCTGGTCGGCGCGTTCCACCTCCTCGAGCAGGTGCTGCACCCGCTGCACCGGACTGACCTCGACGCCCGTGTCGGGGTCGGTCACCGTGGAGACGAAGCTGTCGATACCGATCTGCACGCACCCATCTTTGCATGTGCAAGCACTGCCCGCGTACGGACCTGCTGATCCACCTCGCCGGTGGACCAGATCCTCCCGTCACGTCCTGGTGCGGTCATCGCGGGTCGGGGCGGTCGACGTTCCAGTGCCTCACGACCGCGGCATGCCGCAGCCCGTCCGAGCGGGGCGCCAGCGTGAAGCGGCTGATGATCCGCTGGCTGCCCTGGTGGTCGCCGTACAGCAGGTCGACGGCGATGCGCTGGGAGCCCAGGATCCGCTCGCGGACGGTCTCGAACTCCGGCTCCGCCGGGTCGCGGTACACGCCCTGCCAGAACGCGACGTCCCCGGTGGCGACGTACAGGTCGCGCGTGAGCCGGCGGAAGCTGTCGAGCGGCGGACGGCCGACCGGGCCGAATTCAAGCGTCGGCTCCACCCGCCAGCCGTGCAGCACCGCAATGCCGTTGCCCACGTTGCGGACCGACATGGTCAGGTAGATCGCCTTGTCGCCGATCTCGGCAGTGCCACCGCCTCCGGGCGTCTGGACCCAGTGGTCGTCGGCGAAGCCGACCTTCAGCGGTGCGTCCTGCGGCCTCGAGGGCATCAGCAGCGGCCGGATGCCGGCGAGCAACGACTGCTCGGCGACCCGCGCCGCCCGGTTGGCGGACCGCACCGACGCGAAAGTCGCCGCCGCGAGCACCAGGGTGCCTGCCGCGGTCGCGAGAGAGGAGATGGTCACCCAGTCGACCACCCGCTCACTGTACGAACGCGACGGACCCCCGGCACCTGAGTGCCGGGGGTCCGTCGAGGTTCTGCGTGGGTCAGGCGACCTTGGCCTCGGCGTCCGCGATCGTGGACAGGATCGGGTAGTCGCCGGCCACGGCGACGCGGCCGAGCACCTCGCGGATGCGGTCGACGTACTCGCCGACCACCGCCGGCGAGGTGCCGGTCACCGGGTAGCGGAGGGCCACGTGCAGGCCCTCGGCCAGGCGGGAGGTCCAGACGTGCGCATCGTCGGCCTGCAGGGTCTGCCCGAGCGTCAACGGCTGGAGCGCGGCGTGGTGCTGGACACCGGGCATCCGGCGGTAATCGATGTACGACACCATCGAGAACATGTCCCGCCGGGTGGGCTGGAAGGCCTCGCCCAGCAGCGACACCATCTTGGCGGCCGGGAACTGCGAGTTGCGCATGGTGCCCCGCAGCGCCGACTTGGCCGACGCGAGCACGTCGGTGAAGCCCTGTGCCTCGGAGGTGGAGAACTCCAGGGGTGCGCAGGTGATGAACCAGCCCATCGAGGCGGCCCACTCCGGCGTGAACCGGGTGTGCAGCGGGGTGACCGTGAGGAAGTCCTGCTTGCCGGTCAGCTCCCGGTTGACGATCGCCATCGCCGCGAGCAGACCCGGGAACATGCTGCCGCCGGCCGCGCGGCACGCCTGGTCGAAGGCCTCGGTCTCCTCCGCGTTCAGCAGCATCGTGTTGTGCACGTCCTGGTCGTACGTGCGGCCGTCCTCGACCCCGAGGTCCAGGGCGAACCGGGGGCCGGTGCCGCCGCAGCGCTCGATGAACTGGCGCCACTGGGCAACGACCTCGTGGTCGGCCGGCACGGCCTCACCCTTGACCATCTCCAGGGCGGCGTGCGCGTTGAAGCTGGCGACCTCGGGCAGCGCCGGCCAGCGACCCTCGCGCTCGGCGAGGTAGAGCTCATACACGTCGTTGACGACCAGCGCGAGCGAGTAGCCGTCACTGGTGCTGTGGTCCATCGCCACGTAGACCGTGGAGCCGCCCTCCCGGACGATCACGCCGAACACGTACGGCGGCCAGTCGAACGGGTCGGTGCCGGCGGCCAGGCGTTCGGTGAGGTAGCCGAACAGCTCGTCCGGGTCGTCGAAGTCGCGGACCGGGGTCGCGTCCAGGGCGATGGCCTCGGCCGCGAGGGTGTACCGCTCGACGCCGGTGGCCGCGGTCCGGAAGCCGCTGCGCAGCGAGTCGTGGCGCTGTACGAAGCCGGTGAACGCGCGGCCCAGGGCGTCCAGGTCGACCTCGCCCTCGAGCTCGAACACCACGCCGATCCACGGGTTGCCGGGCTGGCCGGCGCCGACGAGGGCCAGGTGGCCCATCAGGTGCAGCTGCTGGTTGTACGACAGAGGCGTGGGATCCACGGGCGCGGTCTGGGCCGCCGCGGCCGTCGTCGCGTTGATCGTCCACTCGATGACCCGACCCGGGGCGGGGCGGAAGTCTTCGAACGCGATGGGCTTCATGCAATTTCACCTTGGGAGACAGGAGCGCGTGCTCGGGGGGACCTGCGTCGCAGAGTTGTGGCTGTAAGTAACGGTGGGGTGACGCTGGGTCGTACCGGACCCGAAAGTTCCACCATGGCTGCGCGTCTGCTGCGCGCTTGGAAGGCGCGGCGGGCCGAACTCGTGCGGCCCACCTGAATCTCATCGGCGGGATGCACGCTCAGCCAAAGGGATGAGAAGGGTGAAACCGGTCACCCGAAGTCCAAGATCAAGTTGGTGGGCGTGATCCCGGCAGCCGGGTCAAACGGTCAGCCGCGCGACGGATGCTGGGCGTTGTCGACGAGGGCCTGGGCGACGTCCCGCACCTTGCGGTTGGACTGCTGGGACAGCCCGGTCAGGATCACGAAGGCCTCGGACGCCGAGCACCGGCGCTCCCCCATCAAGATCCCCTTCGCCTGCTCGATGACCGCCCGGGACTCCATCGCCTGCTGCAGCTGCTCTGCGCGCTGTCTGGTGGTGGCGAGCAGGTGCATGTTGTCGATGGCCACGGCGGCGTAGGAGGCGAGGACGCCGGCTCGCTCGTGGCTCACGTCGTCGAAGGCGTGCGGCCGGGTCGCGTAGCTGTTGATGGCGGCCCCCACCGGCGACTGCACGGGCACCGGGACGGACAGGGAGCTCCCGAGCCCCTGCCTCACGGCGGCGCGCATGTAGGCCGGCCAGCGGCTCTCGCGCGCCGCGTCGACGACGTCGACCGGTTCGCCTCCCTCCGCGGCGTCGAGGCACGGCCCGTACCCGAACTCGTACTGGCTCTCGTCCAGGCCGAGGGCCAGCTCACCGGTGCAGGCCACTGTGCTGGGCAGCCCCTCGGCGCGCAGCGTCACGGACACCTCGTCGGCGCCCAGCACCGTCTTGGCCAGACCGGCGATGCGCTGCAGCACCGAGGCGACGGACTCGCGCCCGAGGTCGATCCTGGCCAGCTCGACCAGGGCCTGGTCGGTGTCTGCCGGTGCGCTGCCGTTCATGGCACGTCCCCGCGTCGGGTGCGCAGCGGCCGGGTCGGCGCACGCTCTGTGCCCCGGGAGCAGAGGTAGCTGAGAGGGACGACGCTACCGCTGTTGTCTCGGGCCACCTAGATGTCACTGGCAAGATCGCTCGGCGGCTCCTAGTGTCGAGACCGGTTGAGACGACAGCCTGCGGAGACCACGTTCCGCCGGCGGTCCGCTGTGCGGGGCCCGGCGGTCCGGTAGCAGAGGACACCGATGACGCTCGCCCACGACAGAACCGGCACAGCAGGCCCGCCGCAGCCGAGAGACGGCGCCGACGCACCCACTCCCCCAGCTTGGCGCCGCCTCAGCGAGGCGACGCTGCTCTGTGCCCAGATCGAGGGCATCACCGCTTGGAACCGGGCCCGGAGAGCGCGTGAGGAGGCGCTCTCGGCGCCGGTGCTCACCCGGGAGATCCGGCTGGACCAGCGGCGCAAGGCCGAAGCGCTCCAGCGCAGGCAGCGGGCCCTGCTCGCCAGGGCCGACGCCAGCCCGGTGGAGCCCCATCCCCTCCTGCTGCAGGTCGGCCCCCGCGCCGTGGTCGCCCACCGCCAGCCGTGGTTCCGCGACCAGGTCGGCTCTGCGCTGGAGCGCTACGGCGTCCAGGTTCTGGCGAGTCTGGACAACGGAGCCGACGCGGCCGGCGTCGTCATTGCCGAGCAGCCCGACGTCCTGGTCATGGAGGATCAGCTGCCGATGAGCACCGGCCCCGACCTGGCCGTGGACGTCCGCCTGTTCAGCCCCGCCACGATCGTCGCGGCGCAGACGGCCTCGGCCGACCGGATGGGCGCGCTCCTGGATGCCGGCGCCCGGCTCGTCTACACGCGCCTGGTCCCACCGCACGACATCGTCCGCGACGTCTGCGTCCTGGTGACGGCGCCGCCGACCGAGACCTAGGGCCTCAGCGCCGACGAGACGTTGACGGCTGCGGCCGGCCGGCCGAGGACGCGGCGCGCGCTCGCGCGGTGGTCGGTGCCGGCCCCGGCTTAGGCTCCACGGATGCCCCCTCGCGCCTCCGGCCACCTCGAGCTGCTCGCCCCCGTGGCGAACGGACCGAGCCCGCTGGTCCAGCTGCCGCGGCGAAAGGGCGGCCCGGTCCGGGCGGTCCTCCAGCGCCTGCTGGTCGCCATCGGGGTGCTGATGCTCATCGCCGTGGTGGTGTGGCTGGACCGGGACGGCTACCGCGACATCGACGGCAAGGTCAGCTTCCTCGACGCGATCTACTACGCCACCGTCACCGCCTCCACCACCGGGTACGGCGACGTCACGCCGCTGTCGGACACCGCCCGGCTGGTGAACGTCCTCGTCATCACGCCGCTGCGGGTGCTGTTCCTCATCGTGCTGGTCGGCACCACCCTCGAAGTGCTCACCGAGCGCACCCGCGAACATCTCAGACAGAACCGCTGGAGGTCCACCTTGCGCGACCACGTCCTCGTCGTCGGATATGGCACGAAGGGCCGCAGCGCCGTCCGCGCCCTGCTCGAGGACGGCTGGGACAAGTCCCGCATCGTCGCCATCGACGTCGACGAGGCGCATGTGGCCGCCGCCAGTGAGGACGGCATCGCGGTGGTGCGCGGCGACGGCACCCGCAGCGAGGTGCTGAGCCGCGCCGGCGTCGAGAGCGCCAACCGGGTCGTGGTCGCCGTACCCCGCGACGACACGGCCGTTCTGGTCACCCTCACGGTCCGCGGCGCCAACCCCGGAGTGCATGTGGTGGCGGCCTGCCGGGAGGCCGAGAACGCGCCCCTGCTGCGGAGCAGCGGCGCCGACTCCGTGGTGGTCTCGTCGGCCGCTGCCGGCCGGCTGCTGGGGCTGTCGTCCCTCAGCCCGGCCAAGGGCATGGTCATCGAGGACCTGCTGGTCCCCGGGGGCGGCCTCGACCTCGTCGAGCGCGCGCCGACGCCGGCCGAGGTGGGCCAGAGCCTGCGGGCCAGCCAGGACCAGGTGCTGGCCGTGGTGCGGGCCGGCGAGGTGCTGCACTTCTACGACCCCGCCGCAGATCCGGTGCGCGCGGACGACCGCCTCATCGTGGTGCCGCGCCTCGACGGCTGACTGGGCCGGGGCCTGTCACCGAACTGACAGTGGACCGCTGCAGCTCGGGCGCCCATCCTCAGGCTCATGACCATCCTGGTGACCGGAGCGACAGGGCCGTTGGGTCACCACCTGCTCGAGGACCTGGCGGACCAGCGGGTCGCAGCGACCGCCATGGTCCGCGTCGAGGCGGAGGCCGGCGGCCTGCCGACCGGGGTCGAGCACGTCGTCGCGACCCTGGAGGACCCGCCGCCCCCGTCGGTGCTGCAGGAGTATGACCACGTGCTCCTGACCAGTCCAGCGACCGAGCAGCAGGCCGACCTGGAGGTGACCTTCGTCGACGCGCTCGTTGCGGCCGGCCACCGCCCACACGTCGTGAAGGTCGCCACCGACGGCTTCCAGGACCCGCAGTGCCAGGTGCGCTTCATGCGCAGCGACCGGCAGGTCGCCAAGCACCTCGACGCCATCGGCCTCCCGGTGACCTACCTGGCTGCGCTGACCTACATGGAGAGCCTGCTGGGCCTCGCCGACGTCATGCGGGACGAGGCCCTGGTCCCGGTACCCGCCGGTGACGGCAAGGTGGGCTTCGTCGCCACCAGCGACGTCGCCGGCGTCGCGGCGCACGTGCTGACCCATCCCGGCCACGAGGACCGCGTGTACGTCGTCTCCGGCCCGGAGGCGCTGGGCTACCAGGACGTCGCCGAACGGGTCTCGGCGCTGTTCGCCACCACCGTGGAGTACGTCGACACCCCCGCGGCGCAGTACGCCGACCGGCTGCGCAGCAGCGGGCTCCCGGACTGGGAGGTGGCCGGAGCCCTGGAGCTGTTCGACTGGGTCCGGCACGGCGCACAGGACAGCGTGACGGACGAGGTGGAGCGGGCCACCGGGGAGGCGGCGCGCCCGCTGACCGACTGGCTCCGGGAGCTGCGCGGCGCCTTCCTCGGCCGGCCCGCGGACCTGCCGCCACCGCAGCTCTGAGGTCTTGACCCTAGGGACAGGTCGGCGCTCACCGGCCCTGGAACGGCACCCGGCTCAGGCCTGATGACCCGTTCGGCCCAGCGCCGGTCGGTCCGTCGTGGTGAATTTGCCCACGTCGCCGCCGGCCCGGCAGGCACCCGTCAGGGCACATCCACGCTCAAAACGGGCCCAAAATACGCAGAGCCGGGCGCTTTGCCACCCCGACGGCCGGGCGGCAGCGGAAAGAGCCCCAAAAGTCTGGCTCCACCCGAACCGATAGGATGTGTACGGATTAAGCACAACCGGTG
>JAOPVD010000122.1 GCA_025966295.1 Frankiales bacterium
CTCGCCGCGGTGGCGCCGGCCCCGATCACGGCCGCCCGGGCGCAGGACACCACGCCGGCCTCGCGGAGCGCGGCCACGATGCCCTCGACGTCGGTGTTGTGGCCGACCCGCTCGCCGTCCCGCAGCACCACGGTGTTGGCGGCCCCGGTGGCCGTGACCAGCGGCGAGGCCGAGGTCAGCAGCGGCAGCACGGCGTGCTTGAGCGGCATCGTGAGCGACAGCCCCGCCCACTCCGGCCCGAGCCCGTCGAGGTACGCCGGCAGCCCGGCGGGCAGCACCTCGACGGCGTCGTAGCTCCAGTCGGCCAGGCCCAGGGCCGCGTAGGCCGCCCGGTGCAGGGCCGGCGACAGCGAGTGGGCGATCGGCGAGCCGAGGACCGCGGCCTTCACCTAGTAGACGCCCTCGCGCTGGGCCTTCGCCTTGGCCTTGAGGAACTCGTCGTAGGAGCTGGTGAACAGCGAGCGGCCCTGCTTGTCGATGGTGATGAAGTAGATCCAGTCGCCCTGCGCGGGGGCCAGCGCGGCCTCGAGCGCCTTGCGGCCCGGCGAGTTGATGGGGGTCGGCGGCAGGCCCTTGTTCCGGTAGGTGTTGTAGGGCGACTCGACCGCGATGTCGTCGAGGGTGAGGCGCGCCTTCTTCTCCTCGCGGATGTAGTTCACCGTCGAGTCCAGCTGCAGCGGCATGCCCATGGCGAGCCGGTTCAGGACCACCCGGGCGACCTTGCCGCGGTCGGCGTCGAGCGCGGTCTCGGCCTCCACGATGCTCGCGATCGTGACGACCTGGTACGCCGTCAGACCCAGGTTGCGGGCCTGCTCCTCGAGGTCGAGGCCGGCCGCCTCCTCGGTGAACTTCTGGGTCATCATCACCAGCGCGTCGACGGCACCGGTGCCCGGCTCCACGTCGTAGGTGGCCGGGAACAGGAACCCCTCGGGCCGGTTCCGGGCGTAGGACGGCAGCCCCAGCACCGCCGGGTTCTTCAGCGCGGCCACGACGTCGGCGCGCGTGAGCTCGGTGAACTTCACCAGCCGGTCCACCACCCGGGCCAGCGCAATGCCCTCCGGCAGCGTGACCCGGCCGCGGACCCGCGCCTTCGGGTCGAGCAGCAGCGCCAGCGCCTGCGAGGCGGCCATCTTCAGCCGGAGCGCGTAGAAGCCCGGCTGCACCGAGCGGGACCGGTCGTCGGCCTGGGCGGCCTTGGTGAAGGCCTTCGCGCTCTTCACCACGCCCTTGGCGACGAGGGTGGCACCGATGTCGGCGGAGCTGTCGCCCGGCCGCACCTGGACGGTGACGCTGCCGCTGCCGGCGCCGCTGTAGTCGGCGGCACCGAACGCGCTGTCGTAGAGCTTCTGGCCGCCCAGCACGACCCCGCCCACCAGGGCGAGCAGCACGGTCAGCACGATGAGCAGCCCCACCGGCTTCGGCAGCCGGTTCGGCGGGCGCCGGGTCTCCTCCTGCAGCAAGGTCACCCGGCCGATCCTACGGGCGCCGGTCCAGCACGCTCTGCAGCAGCGCGACTGCGGCGGCCTGGTCGACCACCGCCCGGGCCTGCTTGCCGCGCCGGCCCGACGCCCGCAGCTGGGCGGCGGCGGTCACGGTGGTGAGCCGCTCGTCCACCAGCTCCACCGGTACGGCGACCAGGTCGGTGAGCGCGGCAGCCCAGTCCCGGGCCATCTGGGCGCTGGCGCTCAGGGCCTGGCCGGACAGGCTGGTGGGCAGCCCGACCACGACGAGGACCGCGCTGCGCTCGGCCACGATCTCGGCGACGCGGGCCAGACCGGGCGCGGCGACGGTCTCCACCGGGCTGGCGAGGATGCGGTGCGGGTCGCTGGCGGCGACGCCGACCCGGACGGTCCCGACGTCCACCGCGACCACCACCCCGGCGACGGCCATCACGCCCACCCCCTCCCGGTGATCCACGGAACCGGCACCCCCGTTTCGAGCCGTCGAACGGGGGCGCTGGTTCTGTGGATCATGACGCGGTGGCGGCCCGGCCGACCAGGTGCTCGGCCAGCTCGAGGGCGTTGGCGATGCCGGCCGGGTTGGTGCCGCCGCCCTGGGCGACGTCGTCCTTGCCGCCGCCCTTGCCGTCGACGGCGGCCGCCGCCTCGCGCAGCAGGTCGTTGGCCGACAGGCCGCGGGCCCGGCCGCCCTCGTTGACGGCCGCGACCAGCGTGACCCGGTCGCCGCCGGCCGCGACCAGGACCGCGCCCGGGCCGGTGAGGCGGCCGCGGATGTCGAGCGCCAGGCCGCGCACCAGGTCACCGGGCGTGCCCGCCGGCGCCTCGACGCCGACGTACTGCAGGCCGAACACGTCCTTGGCGCCGGCCGCCAGCTGCGCCGCCTGCTGCAGCACCGCGCCGGCCTTGAGCTGGGCGAGCTCCTTCTCGGCCTCGCGGAGCTTGTCCAGTGCGACCGCGACCCGGTCCGGCACCTCGTCGCTGGGCACCTTGAAGGTGGCCGCCAGCTGGCTGAGGAGCACGTGCTCCTTGGCCAGGTAGGAGTAGGCGTCCAGGCCCACCAGGCCCTCGACCCGGCGTACACCCGAGCCGATCGAGCTCTCGCTGAGCAGCTTGACCATGCCCAGCTGCCCGGACCGGGCGGCGTGCGTGCCGCCGCACAGCTCCCGGGCGTAGTCCCCGACCTCGACGACCCGGACCGCGTCGCCGTACTTCTCGCCGAACAGCGCGATCACGCCGATCCGGCGGGCCTCCTCCTGGGTGGTGACGAACGCCCGCACCTCCAGGTCGGCCAGCGCGATCTCGTTGATCTCCTGCTCGACGTCGCGCAGCACGCTCGGCGGCACCGCGCCGGGCGAGGAGAAGTCGAACCGGAACCGCCCCGGCGCGTTCAGCGAGCCGGCCTGCGCTGCCTGCTCCCCGAGCGCCTTGCGAAGCGCCTGGTGCACCAGGTGGGTGGCGGTGTGGGCCCGGCTGACTGCGCGCCGCCGGTCCACGTCCACCACGGCCTGTACGGCGCCACCGACGGTGAGCTCCCCGGCCACCACCCGGCCGCGGTGCACGACCAGCTCGGGCAGCGAGCGCTGCACGTCCTCGACCTCGAGCACGGTGCCGTCCGGCAGCACCAACCGGCCGTGGTCGGCGAGCTGGCCGCCGCCCTCGGCGTAGAACGGGGTCCGGTCGAGGACGACCTCGACCAGCGCGCCCTCGCCGGCCGCGTTGGCCTGCACGCCGTCGACGAGCAGCCCCTTGACGGTGGCCTCGCTGACGACCTCGGCGTACCCGGTGAAGTCGGTGCGGCCCGCGGTGTCGAGCAGCCCACGGTAGGCCGAGACGTCCACGTGGCCGGTCTTCTTGGCCTTGCTGTCGGCCTTGGCGCGCTGCCGCTGCTCGTCCATGAGGGCCCGGAAGCCCTGCTCGTCGACGCGCAGGCCCTGCTCGGCCGCCATCTCGAGGGTGAGGTCGATCGGGAAGCCGTAGGTGTCGTGCAGCTGGAAGGCCTTCTGGCCGGACAGGACACCGCCGGCCGCCTTGGCGTCCGGCACCGCGGTGTCGAAGATCGTCGCACCCTTGCTGATGGTCTCGAGGAAGGACGCCTCCTCGGCCTGCGCGACCGCCTGGATGCGGCCCGCGTCGCTGACCAGCTCCGGGTACTGCGGCCCCATCGCGGCGATCGAGGCCTCGACCAGCTCGCGCATGACGGGCTGCTCGGCGCCGAGCAGCCGCATGGCGCGGATCGCGCGCCGCACGATGCGGCGCAGGACGTAGCCGCGGCCCTCGTTCGACGGCGTGATGCCGTCGCCGATCAGCATCAGCGCGGTGCGGGCGTGGTCGGCGACCACCCGCAGCCGGACGTCGGCACCGTGGTCCTTGCCGTAGACGGCCCCGGTGAGGTCCGACGCCCGGTCGAGGATCATCCGGCTGGTGTCGATCTCGTACAGGTTGTCGACGCCCTGCAGGACCGCGGCCATCCGCTCCAGCCCCATGCCGGTGTCGATGTTCTGCTTGGGCAGCGGGCCGGCGATGTCGAAGTCGACCTTGGTGCGCACCGTGGCGAGCTGGTACTGCATGAACACCAGGTTCCAGAGCTCGAGGTAGCGCTCGCCGTTGACGGCCGGGCCGCCCTCGGCGCCGTAGTCGGGGCCCCGGTCGTAGTTGATCTCGCTGCACGGCCCGCCCGGGCCCGGCACGCCCATGTGCCAGTAGTTCTCCGACAGCCCGAGCCGCTGGATCCGGCTGTCGCTGACGCCGACCTTGCGCCACAGGTCGTAGGCCTCGTCGTCGTCGAGGAAGACGGTGATCCAGAGCCGGTCCTCCTCGAGGCCGTAGCCGCCGTCCGCCTGGCTCTTGGTCATCAGGTCCCAGGCCAGCTCGATGGCGCCGGCCTTGAAGTAGTCCCCGAAGCTGAAGTTGCCGGCCATCTGGAAGAACGAGCCGTGCCGGGTGGTCTTGCCGACCTCGTCGATGTCGAGCGTCCGGACGCACTTCTGGACGCTGGTCGCCCGCGGCCAGGGCGCCGGCTGCTCACCCAGGAAGTAGGGCTTGAACGGCACCATGCCGGCGTTGACGAGCAGCAGCGTGGGGTCGTCGGCGATGAGCGAGGCGCTCGGGACGACGACGTGGTCCTTGCGCTCGAAGTGGCCGAGGAACCGCGAGCGGATCTCGTCGGACCTCACGGCGTGTCGACCACGTCGTGGCTGCCGTCGAGACCGAGGCCGGTGCGCAGCTCCGCCTCGCGCTCGGCCATGCCGGCGCGCACCTCGGCCCCGAAGTCGCGGATCGCGTCACCCAGGCCGCCGAGCGCGCCGGCGAGGCCGCTCTGGACGCCGGCCGGGGTGAACCGGTGCGCGGCCGCGGTCGCCTTGCGGACGAGCAGCACGCCGGCCGTCGCGCCGAGCGCGACGTAGAAGAGCCGTCGGGTCACTTCCGGGCCGCCTTCTTGTCCGCCTTGAGCTCGGCCTTCACCCGCTTCTCGACGTCGGCGTGGTGCCGCTTGCCGGCCGCCTTCCGGACGCCGTACGAGAAGGCCGCGACCTTCACGACCGGGCTGCCCAGGGTGGCCGCGAACACGCTCGTCAGCGCCGACACGTTGCCGGTGATCGACTGGACGTTGGCGGTGATGTGGTCCACCCGCACCAGCTCCTCGTTGACGTGCGTCACCGTGCCGGTGACCTCGGTCAGCAGCGGCACCGTCTTGTCGGTGATGCCCTCGACGAGCTTGCGGGTCTCATCGACGACCCGGGTGAGCCGGATCAGCAAGAAGCACACCGCCAGCACGCCGATCGCGAACGAGATGGCGAAGATCAGTCCGATCACGTCACCGACGTCGATCACGGTGCCTCCTTGTCCTGCCCGAGCTCGTCGGGCGTCGGTGGTGCGGGGTTGCAGCGCGGCCGGAAGCCGTGCGAGACGTCCTCAGGCTGGACCCGGCGGTCCCCGCGCAACACCTCACGCAGGCCCGCGAGCCGCTCTCGGGCGACACGCTCGACCCCCAGGTCACCGGGCGAGTAGTACTCCCGCCCGACGACGGGGTCGGGCGCGTACTGCTGCGCGACGACCCGTCCCGGGAAGTCGTGAGGGTAGCGGTACCCCGTGTGCCCGATCTTCTGACTTCCCGCGTAGTGCGCATCACGCAGGTGCGGCGGCACCGTGCCGGTCAGCCCGCGCCGGACGTCGGCGATCGCCGCGTCGACCGCGGCGATGACCGCGTTGCTCTTCGGGGACAGCGCGAGGTGGATGGTCGCCTGCGCCAGGTTGATGCGCGCCTCGGGCATCCCGATCAGCTCCAGCGCGCTGGCGGCCGCGACGGCGACCTGCAGCGCCGACGGGTCGGCCATCCCGATGTCCTCGCTGGCGTGCACCACCAGCCGGCGGGCGATGAACCGCGGGTCCTCCCCCGCCTCGAACATCCGCGCCAGGTAGTGCAGCGCGGCGTCCACGTCCGAGCCGCGGATGCTCTTGATGAAGCCGCTGATGACGTCGTAGTGCTGGTCCCCGTCGCGGTCGTAGCGGACCGCAGCCCGGTCGACGGCCTGCTCGAGCTTGGCCAGCGTGACGACCCCGTCGTACGCCGCTGCCTCCAGGGCCGTGAGGGCCCGGCGGGCGTCGCCGCCGGCGAGCCGGACCAGGAAGTCCTCGGCGTCGGGCTCCACGGTGGTCTCGACCCCGCGCGGGTCGGTGGTGGCGCGCCGCACCACGGTCCGGACGTCGTCGTCGCCCAGCGGCTGCAGCGTCAGCAGCAGGCTCCGGCTGAGCAGCGGGCTGATGACGCTGAAGAACGGGTTCTCGGTGGTGGCGGCGACCAGCGTGACCCAGCGGTTCTCCACGCTCGGCAGCAGCGCGTCCTGCTGGGTCTTGGAGAAGCGGTGCACCTCGTCGACGAACAGCACGGTCTGGGCGCCGGTCTCCCCCAGCGCCCGCTTGGCGTCGTCCACGACCTGCCGGACGTCCTTGACCCCGGCCGTCACCGCGCTGAGCTCGCGGAAGCGGCGCTGCGTGGTGCGGGCGATGAGCATGGCGAGCGTCGTCTTGCCGGTGCCGGGCGGGCCCCACAGCACCACGCTGAGCGGGGCGTCGCCCTCGATGAGCCGGCGCAGCGGGGTGCCCGGGCCGATCAGGTGCTGCTGGCCGACCACCTCGTCGAGCGTGCGCGGCCGCATCCGCACCGCGAGAGGGGCGACGCGCGCCGCGGCGTCCTCCTCCGCAGCGTCGAACAGGCTCGGCTCCACGC
>JAOPVD010000146.1 GCA_025966295.1 Frankiales bacterium
CGGGTGCTTGCCGCGGCGCAGGGACGGCTGCACCTTCGCCTCGATCAGCTTGATGGTGTCCTCCACCATCACCTGCAGCTCCTCGGCGGGGCGGCGCGCGGCCGCCAGCGTCGGGGGCGCGTCCAGGATGCGGACCGACAGCGCCTGCTCGCCGCGCTTGCCGGCGGCGACACCGAACTCCAGACGGGTGCCGGCCTTGAGCTCGTCCACCCCGTCGGGCAGCGCTGTCTTGGGGACGAAGACGTCGCCGCCGTCGTCGCGCGACACGAAGCCGAAGCCCTTGTCCTTGTCGTAGAACTTCACCTTGCCGGTGGGCACGTCGTCCGTCCTCGTCTCGCGGGATGTCGGCTGGAAGGCTAACCGGCGCCCCCGCCCGGTCGCGCGCGGGCTTGCCTAGGCTGGGGGCGTGCCCAGCCATGCCGCCCCGAAGCAGCGCCGTCCCGGTGACGTGCTGGTCCGCCTCGGTGCCGTCGTGTTCGCCGTCGGGGTGGTCGCGGTGCTGCTCATCCTGGTGCCGTTCCTGGCCGGCACCCGGGCCGACGCCCCGCTCGCTCTCGACCTGCTGGCGCTGCTGCTACCCGTCGGCTTCGGGCTGGCCCTGCTCGGCCTGCTGCGCGGCGCCCGCTCCCACCAGTAGGTCGTTCATCGACCCGGACCGGAACTCCCGGACCTCGACCGCCACGAACCCCTCCGCGCGTACGGCGTCCTCGCCGGCCGGCGTCCAGCGGCGCAGCGCCGCGGCGTCGAGCTCGACCCGGGCGCGGTCGGCGCCGAGGTCCCGGACCCGCACGTCGGTCGGCGCCAGCAGCACCCGCAGTACCGTCTCGGCCCGGTCCACCCTGGCCAGCCCCGCGGGCGTCACCGCGAGGCCGTAGGCGATCCGGCTGGCCAGGCAGGCCAGCGCCGGCTTGTCGGCCGTGACCAGCCCCCAGCCGCGTGAGGCCGCCCGGACCTGGGCCTTGGTCAGCCCGGCGTCGAGCAACGGCGTCACGGCGCCCCGCTGCGCCGCGGACCGGATCCCGGGGCGGAAGCCGGCCACCGCGTCGTCGGCGTTCGTGCCGGTCGCCACCTGCGCCAGCCCCAGCTCGTGCGCCAGCGGCCGGAGGGTGTCGAGCAGCGTGGCCTTGCAGTGGAAGCACCGGTCGGCGCCGTTGGCGACGTAGCCCTCGCGGGCCAGCTCGTCGGTGGCCGGGGTGACGTGCCGGACGCCCAGCCCGGCCGCGTAGGCCGCCGCGGCGGGCAGCTCGGCCGCCGCCAGGCTGGGGCTGACGGCGGTCGCGGCCACCACCTGGTCAGCGCCCAGGGCACGTACCGCCGCGGCCAGCAGGAAGGCGCTGTCGGCGCCTCCGGAGAAGGCGACCAGCACGCTCCCGAGCTCCCGCAGCCGGTCGTCGAGCAGCCGGAGCCGCTGCGCCAGGCCGTCGTCGGCAGGGTCCACGCCCGCCACCCTAGGCCGACCCCCGCTTGCGTCATCAGAACTCGCCCGGCGCCGCGCGTCCGCGCGATGACGCTACGGGCACAGCCCCCGGCTTGCGTCATCACAAGTGGCCCGGCGCCGCGCGTCCGCACGATGACGCAAGCGGAGTGGGGGTGGGGATGGGGTGGGGGTGGGTCAGCCCTCGCCCTCGGTGAGCTGCTGGCCGGGGCCGGGCGGCGGCTCGGTGCCCGGCTCGGTCGGGGTGTCGGGCTTCGGCGGCGGCGGCACGGCCGGCGGGCCGACCGGGTCGGTCGGGTGCGGGGGTCGTTCCGGCTCGGGGTGGGACGAGCCCTCGTCGACGCCCTCGGGGCTGACCAGGTCATCAGGCATGCCCCCGTCGTGCCCCCGGGCCGGTGCCGAAAACGGGGACTACCGTGGATCGGATGACCAGCGACGCACCCCGCAGCCTTGCGGACTCCCTGCGCGCCTGGCCCGATGACCGCCTGGCCCGGCTGCTGCAGGCCCGCCCCGACCTGGCCGTGCCCGTGCCGCCCGACCTCGGGGTCCTCGCCGCCCGGGCCGCGGTGCGGCTGTCCGTCCTGCGCGCCCTCGACGGCCTGGACGCCTACCGGCTCGGCCTGCTCGAGACGCTCTGCCTGGACGAGAGGTCCTTCTCGTACGGCGACGCCGTAGCGCTCGCCGGCCCGGAGGCCGCCGCCGGGCTCGACAGCCTGGCCGACCTGGCGCTGGTGTGGGGCGACGAGCACGCGGTGCACGTCGTCGGCAGCGTCCGGGACGTACTCAGCGCCACCGCCGGCATCGGCCGTCCGCTCGCGTCCCTGCTGGCCCAGCACAGCGCCGCCCGGCTCGCACCCGTCGAGGAGGCGCTCGGCGTCTCCGGGCTCGAGGACGTGCTGAAGGCCCTCACCGACCGCGACCGGGTCAACCAGCTCCTCGATGAGGGCGGCGACGGTGCCCGCGCGGTGGTCACGCAGCTGGCGGCCGGGCCGCCGTACGGCAAGCTCCGCGACGCCCGCCGGATCCCGCGCCTCGACGAGATCGACTCGCCGGTGCGCTGGCTGCTCGCCCACGGCCTGCTGGTCGCGATCGACGACGACACCGTCGAGCTGCCCCGCGAGATCGGGCTGATGCTCCGCGGCGCCCCGGCCGCCTCCCCCACCCCGCCGCCGCTCAGGACCGCCCGCGTCGGGGTCGAGCAGGTCGACCGCGCCGCGGCGCACGAGGCTGCCGGCGTCGTCGCGAAGGTCGAGGCGCTGCTCGAGTCGTGGGCGGCGGACGCGCCGACGGTGCTGCGCGCGGGCGGCCTCGGGGTGCGCGACCTCAAGCGGGTCGCGAAGGAGCTCGACATCACCGAGGCGGTGGCCGCCCTGCTGGTCGAGCTGGCCTACGCCGCCGGCCTCGTCGACCAGACGCCGGGGGTGGACCCCGACTGGGTGCCCACGCCGGCCTACGACCGCTGGGTGGCCTCGCCCCCGGAGGACCGCTGGCTGGCCCTGGCCCGGGCCTGGGTCGGGATGGCCCGGCTGCCGGCACTGGTCGGCATGCGGGACGACCGCGACAAGGCCCTCGCCGCGCTGTCGCAGGAGGTCGAGCGCTCCAGCGCGCCGGTGGACCGCCGGCGGGTGCTCGACCTGCTGCTGGAGACCCCGGCCGGGCACGCGGTCACCGAGGACGCCGTGATCAGCGTCCTGGCCTGGCGGGCGCCCCGCCGCGGCGGGCGGCTGCGCGACGTGCTGCCGAGCTGGGTCCTCGCCGAGCTCGCTGCCCTCGGGCTCACCGGCCGGGCCGGCCTGTCCGGCTTCGCGCGGCGGCTGCTGCAGGGCGAGGACCGTGATGCGGCGCGAGCGCTGGCGGCGCTGCTGCCCGACCCGCTCGACCACGTGCTGGTGCAGCCCGACCTCACCGTCGTCGCGCCCGGCCCGCTCGAGCGCGGGCTGGCGCGCGAGCTGGCGCTCGTGGCCGACGTGGAGTCGACCGGCGGCGCCACCGTCTACCGGGTCACCGAGGCCACCGTGCGCCGGGCGCTCGACGGCGGCCGGTCCAGCAGCGACCTGCAGGAGCTGTTCCGGAGCCGGTCGCGCACCCCGGTGCCGCAGTCGCTGACCTACCTCATCGACGACGTGGCGCGCCGCCACGGCCGGCTCCGGGTCGGCTCCAGCACGTCGTACCTGCGGTGCGACGACGAGGCGCTGCTCACCGAGGTGATGGCCAGCAAGAAGGCCATCGTGCTGGGGCTGCGCCGGCTCGCGCCGACGGTCGTGACGAGCAAGGCGTCGGTGTCGCAGGTGCTCGAG
>JAOPVD010000182.1 GCA_025966295.1 Frankiales bacterium
GGTCAGTCCCAGCCCGTCGGTGGTGGTGGCCGACACCGACACCGGTGCGCCGCCGAGCGCCGCCGACAGCGCCGCCTGCGCCTCGGCCCGCCGCAGCCCGAGCCGGGGGCGGTTGCCGATGACCTGCACGGCGACGTTGCCGATCACCCAGCCCTGCGCCGCGAGCAGCCGGGCGACCTCGGCGAGCAGCGCGGTCCCGGACGCGCCGGACCACTCCGGCCGGTCGGTGCCGAAGACCGCGCCCAGGTCACCGAGCCCGGCAGCCGACAGCAGCGCGTCGCAGGCGGCGTGCGCCGCCACGTCGCCGTCGGAGTGGCCGGCGCAGCCGTCCTCGCCGTCCCACAGCAGGCCGGCCACCCAGCACGGCCGGCCGACCTCGACCGGGTGCACGTCGGTGCCGGTGCCGACCCGTGGCAGCTCAGCCACGGGCCAGCACCGCCTCGGCCACCAGCAGGTCGAACGGGGTCGTCACCTTGAAGGCCTCCGCGGAGCCCAGGACGGTGTGGACGGTCACGCCGGCAGCCTCCACCAGGCCGGCGTCGTCGGTCAGCGACCCGGGGGCCGCCCGGTGCGCCGCCTCGAGCACCTCGCGGCGGAAGCCCTGCGGCGTCTGGACGAGGCGCAGGTCCTCCCGTGGCACGGTGCCGAGCACCTCGCCGCCCACGCCGACCTGCTTGACGGTGTCGGCGACCGGCAGCACCGGCACCACCGCGTCGGCGCCGTCGCGCAGCGCGCTCACGACCGCCTCCACCACCTCGACCGGCACCAGCGCGCGGGCGGCGTCGTGGACGAGCACCAGCTCCACCTCGGCCGGCAGCGCGGCCAGCGCCGCCGCCACCGAGTCCTGCCGCTCCGCACCGCCCGGCACCACCGTGACGGCGTACGCCGCGAGGAGGGCAACCACCTCGGCCACCGCGGCCGGCGGTGCCGCCACCACGACCGGGCCGATCGAGGGGCAGGCGCGCAGCCGGCGGACGGCGTGCACGAGCAGCGGCTCGCCGGCCAGCACACGCAGGGCCTTGGGACTCCCGGGGCCGAGGCGGATGCCCGCGCCGGCGGCCGGGACGACGACCCCGACGGTCACGTCGTCGGCGGCGCGGGGACGGGACCGGGGGTACGGCGGCGGGCGGGCCGCGCCGGCCGGTCGGGGGCGCCCGCCAGCCGGCCGAAGACCAGCCGGCAGTTGGCGGTGGTGAACCCGCTCGTCACCTGCACGCTGGCGTCGGCGCCGATCCGGTCGCGGGCCTGCTCGACGACCACCATCGAGCCGTCGTCGAGGTAGCCCACCGCCTGGCCGTTCTCCTTGCCCGGCTTGAGGAGCAGCACCGTGATGTCCTCGCCGGCCGCCACCGGCGGGCGCAGCGCCAGCGCCAGCGCGTGCAGGTTCAGGACCCGGACGCCGGCCAGCGCCGCCGCCTTGGCCAGGTTGGTGTCCAGGGTGAGCAGCGCGGCACCGGAGTCGAGGCAGATCCGGACCAGCTTGCCGTCGACGTCCGGCACGGCCGGCACGTCCCGCTCGAGCACCTGGAGGTCGACACCGGGCTCGCGCTTGAGCGCCTCCAGCACCTCGAGGCCGCGGCGGCCCTTGGCGCGGCGCTGGTCGTCGCCGGCGTCGGCGAAGCCCTGCAGCTCGCCCAGCACCGGGACAGGCACCAGCACGGTGCCGTGCAGGAAGCCGGCCCGCACCACGTCGAGCACCCTGCCGTCGATGGCGACCGAGGTGTCGATGACGCGTGGCAGCGCGGCGGCGGCGGTCTCGCGCGGCGCCAGGCCGGCGCGGTCGCCGAACATCCGCAGCACACCCTCACGCTTGCTGGCTCCGACCAGGTAGCCCACGTACCCAAGGGTCACGACGACGAAGGCGAACAGCGGGAAGGCCAGGTAGGGCTGCCGGACCAGGAACACCGGCCACGCGACCCCGGCGCCGATCAGCACCCCGCCGACGGCGCCCAGGCCGCCGGCGACGAGCTCCTCCGCGGAGGTCTCGTGCAGTCGGCTGCGGGCCATTTCGGCGCTGCTCGCGGTGGTCCGGCCGAGCACCCCGCCCAGGACGTAGCCGAACCCGACGCCGAGCAGCAGCCCGATGGCGGTGCCGTTGAAGGCGCCGAGCACCTTGGTGTCCGGGCTGACGCCGGAGCCGATCTGGTAGCCGGCGCCGGCGAAGAACACCACGACGAGGAACCGCAGCCCCTCGAGCACGATCGTCGGCGGCCCCTTGCGGCGCGGCGCCGGGCCCCGCACACCGTTGTGCCGGGGAGCGCTGCTCACGCGCTACCCCGGCACAGGCCGTGCGATGTCATGCAGGGAGCCTAGGAGGCCAGGACCTCGTCGAGGATCGCCTCGGCCTTGTCCTCGTTGGTGCCCTCGGCGAGCGCGAGCTCGCTGACGAGGATCTGCCGGGCCTTGCTCAGCATCCGCTTCTCGCAGGCTGACAGGCCGCGCTCCTTGTCGCGCCGCCAGAGGTCGCGGACGACCTCGCCGACCTTGTTGATGTCACCGGAGGCGAGCTTCTCGAGGTTGGCCTTGTAGCGGCGGGACCAGTTGGTGGGCTCCTCGACCGCCGGGGCGCGCAGCACCTCGAAGACCTTGTCGAGGCCGGCCTGGCCGACGACGTCACGGACGCCGACGATCTCCGCGTTGTCCGCGGGCACGCGGACGGTCAGGTCACCCTGCGCGACCTTGAGGACCAGGTAGACCTTGTCCTCGCCCTTGATGGTGCGCGTCTCGATGGCCTCGATGAGCGCTGCGCCGTGGTGCGGGTAGACGACTGTCTCGCCAACCTTGAACGTCACGTGGTGGTCCTCTCGCCGGCCTCCAGACTACCACGGCGACGCGCCTCAGCGGCCCCGGCGACCGAGGCAAAGTCGCAGGTCAGAAGGCATATCGACGGTCCACAACGTCCCGCCTGGGTCTTGACAAACGGCCCTTGCGAGTGCCTACCGGCGTCGCAGGAGCACCGCGCAGAGGGTCAGGCCGGGGCCGAACGCCATCGCCACGACCCAGCCGCCGGGGCTGCCCATCAGGCGCTCGAGGACCAGCAGCACGGTCGCGCTGGAGCAGTTGCCGACCTCGTCCAGGACGGCGTACGAGGCGGCGGTCTGGTCGTCGCTCAGGCCCAGGGCGGCGCCCACCACCTCGACGATGCGGCGCCCACCTGGGTGCACCGCCCAGCCCTCGACGTCGCCGATGGCCAGGCCGTGGCGGCCGAGCAGCTCCTCGACCACCGGCCGGACGTGCACGGCGAGCACGTCCGGGACCTTCGGCGACAGGCCCATCGCGAAGCCCAGGTCGGTGACGTCCCAGGTCATGTGGTCGGCGGTGGACACGTCTGTGCGCGCGACGGCGTCGACCACCTCCAGGCCGGGGCCGCCGGGCTCGAGCACCACCGCGGCCGCGGCGTCGGCGAACAACGCGTGGGCGACCATCTGCTGCAGGTCCGCCGCGGTCGGCTCGCCTACTGGCGCCGGCTGGACGTGCAGGCTGGTCAGCTCCAGGCACAGCAGCACCGCCGGCCGCTGCCGGGCCACCACGAAGTCGCCGGCCGCCCCGAGACCGGGCAGCGCCGCGTAGCAGCCCATGTGGCCGACGTGCAGCCGCTGGGTGCGGTCGCTCATGCCCAGGTCGCGGGCCAGCAGGATGTCGAGTCCGGGGGTGGCGTAGCCGGTGCAGCTCACGACCGTGAACAGCCCCACCTCCGACGGGTCCAGGCCGGCGGCGGCGAGGGCCTTGCCCACCGCCTCGCGGCCGAGCGGCATCGCCTCGGTGACGAAGCGCCGCATCCGGGCGCCGGTGCCCCAGGAGGAGATGTCCTCCCTGGTCGGGTCGACGACGCCGCGGCGGGTGGTGATCCCGGAGTGCCGCCAGACCGTGCGGGCGAGCCGGTGGTCGGCGTAGTGGGCCCGGAAGAAGCCGTCCCACAGGCCCTGCTGGGACATCGCCGGCGGCAGGGCCGAACCCTGCCCGGTGATCGCGGCGGTCAGTCGGCCGGGCACGACTTGCACCCCCATCCCTGGAACAGGCCCGCGGTGGAGCGGGTGGTCAGCATGCGCACGTCTGCCCGCCTCCCCGCCAGCCAGCGCAGGTAGTCCACCGCGGACGGCCGCAGCCCCGCCAGGGTGAGCAGCACCCCGTGGGAGGCGGCCAGCGCGAGCAGCTGCGCGCGGTCGACGTACAGGGCCGGGTCGTGCAGCCGCTTGGGCGGCCCGGCCGGCACCCGCTCACCGACGGTGATGGAGGTGAACCGGCCGAACCAGGTGGCCGCGATGGTGTCGACCACCAGCGTGCCGCCGGGCCGCAGCACCCGGCAGGCCTCGGCGACGGCGGCGGCCAGGTCCGGGACGTGCTCGAGCACCTCACCGGCGACCACCACGTCGGCGACCTCGTCGGCGAACGGCAGCCGCAGCACGTCGCCCCGCACCGGCACGACGCCGTGCGCCCGGGCCTGCGGCAGCGCCTCCCGGGACAGGTCGACACCGACGTGCCGGTGGCCCTTGCCGGCGACGTGCGGCGCCAGCAGGCCGGCCCCGCAGGCCAGGTCGAGCAGCAGCGACCCGGGCCGGGTCGCCTCCGGGACGCGACGGGCGCGGGCCGCGGCGATCCAGTGCAGCATCGCGAAGCCGCCGCGCGGCTCCCACCACTGGTCGGCGAGGTCGTCGTACTGCCGCGGGTCGTTCCTCGGCAGCACGCGCACTGGCAGGGTGGGCATGTGTCCACCTTCTCCCGGCTGGTGCGGGCCTGTCACCCCGAGCCGACCGCGGCGGTGACCGGGCTGGCCGCGGCGCTGGCCGCGTCCGTCGACGCCAGCCCGTGGAAGGTCGGGGCGGCGTTCCTGTCCGGGCAGCTGTCGGTGGGCTGGAGCAACGACTGGGTGGACGCCGAGCGCGACACCGCGGTCGGCCGCGCCGACAAGCCGGTGGTGCAGGGCCTGCCGGTCCCCACTGTGCGGGCCGCGGCCCTGACCGCGCTGCTGGCCTGCGTGCCGCTGAGCCTGCTGATGGGGGCCTGGGCCGGCGCCGCGCACCTGGTCGCGGTGGCCAGCGCCTGGCTCTACAACGCCCGCCTCAAGAGCACGGTCCTGTCGTTCGCGCCGTACGCGCTGTCGTTCGGGCTGGTGCCGTCGGTGGTGACGCTGGGGCTGCCGGGGCAGCCGGCGGCGCCGTGGTGGGCGACCGCGGCGGGGGCCCTGCTGGGGGTCGGGGCGCACGGCGCCAACGTGCTGCCCGACCTGGAGGACGACCTGGCGACCGGCGTGCGGGGGCTGCCGCACCGGCTCGGCCGGCGGGCCACCAGCGCGCTGGCCGGCCTGGCCCTGGTGACGGCCACCGTCCTGCTCGCCGTCGGACCGGGTACGTCGGTCCTCGGCACCGTCGCCGTCGGGCTGGCCGTCGCGGTGTTCGGCGCCGGGCTGTCGGTCGGGGCCCGGCCGGGCTCGCGGGCCCCGTTCCTCGCGGTCATCGTCGTCGCGGCGGTGGACGTGGGGCTGCTGCTGCTCCGCGGGGCGAGCCTGGCCTGACCTGGGCGACACTGGAGGGGTGCGTGCTCTCCCCCTCGTCCTGACCGCCGTCCTGCTGGGCTCGCTCACCGGGTGCGGGCAGGACGCCTCGCCGAAGCCGGCCGCCGCGACCGGTTACCACGGCGTCGAGCCGCTGAAGACGGTCAACCGGCCGTCGTACGTGCTCCGGGACACCGCCGGCAAGGCCTTCGACTTCCGGGCCGAGACCAAGGGCCGGCCGACGTTCGTCTACTTCGGCTACACCAACTGCCCCGACGAGTGCCCCACCGCGATGGCGGACATCGCGGCCGCGCTGCGCAAGACCACCCCCGAGGTGCGGGCCGCCGCCCGGGTCGTCTTCGTCACCACCGACCCCAAGCGCGACACCGCGCCGGTACTGCGACGCTGGCTCGACCAGTTCTCCACCGAGTTCGTCGGGCTGCTCGGCACCCAGGCCCAGCTCGACGCGGCGCAGCGGGCGTCGGGCATCGAGCCGGGCCGCGCGGAGGGCCCGGTGCCGACCATCCCCGGCCGTCCCGACCAGCACGTGCACAAGGAGGGGACGGCACCGCACAAGCACTTCGGACCGCTTGGATACTCTGTGAGCCACTCCGCGGTGATCTTCGCCTACAACGCCGCCGACCGGCTCCCGGTCGTCTACCCGGGCGGAGTGACCCCGTCGGACATCGCCGCCGACCTGCCCGTCCTCGCCCGCCCCTGACGCCCGCCCCTGATGCTGGAGGAGCTCCTGTGAGCCGCCGCCCCGTGACCGTCGCCCTCGTGAGCACGGCCGTCCTGACCGCGACGCTCCTCAGCGGCTGCGGCACCGGGCTGCAGAACCAGACCTACCAGGAGACCGGACGGCAGGACACCACCCACGCCGACGCCGGCACCCTCGCCATCCGCAACGTCTTCATCGAGCCGCCTGCGTCCGGCAACGCGCTGCCGAAGGGCGGCACCGCGGTGCTGCACGGCGACTTCGTCAACAAGAGCGACACCGAGGACGCGCTGGTCGGCGTGCGCACCGACATCGCCGCCGCCGCCGAGCTGCAGCTCGACGGCCAGCCGGCCACCAGCATCGTCATCCCGGCCCGCGGCTTCTCCGACGCCAAGGCCACGGTGCTGCTCAAGGACCTGACCCGTGACGTCAAGGTCGGCGAGTACGTCACCGTGACCTTCACCTTCAAGCGCGCCGGCGCGACCGAGCTGCAGGTGCCGGTGCACGCCGGGGACACCGGCCTCGGCACCCGCGAGCCCGCGCAGGACCCCTACCACAAGCCGGAGTAGCGGCGGCCCGGCGCCGTCGGGCTGTCGGCGCCAGCCGCTAGCGTCCCGCGCATGGCCAAGCCCGCCGCGCGCGAGCGCCCTTCGCACCGCTGCTCCGAGTGCGGCACCACCGTCGGCAAGTGGCTCGGCCGGTGCCCGGAGTGCCAGGCCTGGGGCAGCATCAGCGAGGCCGGCGTCAGCCGGGTCCGGCTGGCCGCCGGTCCGGTCAGCACCCCGGCCCGGCCGATCTCGCAGATCGGCGCCGAGGAGGCCCGGTCGCGGCCGACCGGCGAGACCGAGCTGGACCGGGTGCTCGGCGGCGGGTTGGTGCCCGGCTCGGTGGTGCTGCTCGCCGGGGAGCCCGGTGCAGGCAAGTCCACCCTGAGCCTGTCCATCGCGGCGCGGACCGCCCGCGAGGGGGCCCCGACGCTCTACGTCACCGGCGAGGAGTCGGCCGCCCAGGTGCGGCTGCGGGCCGGCCGCACCGGCGCCCTCAACGAGCACCTGTGGGTCGCGGCCGAGACCGACCTGTCGGCGGTGCTGGCGCACATCGACACCGTCCAGCCGGCGCTGCTCATCGTCGACTCGGTGCAGACCATCGGCTCGGCCGAGGTCGACGGCAGCGCCGGCGGCGTCACCCAGATCCGGGCCGTCACGGCGGCCCTCATCGCGGTCGCCAAGGAGCGCGGCATCGCCACCGTGCTGGTCGGCCACGTCACCAAGGACGGCAGCATCGCCGGGCCGCGGCTGCTCGAGCACCTCGTCGACGTGGTGCTGCACTTCGAGGGCGACCGGCACTCGACCCTGCGGATGGTCCGGGCCGTCAAGAACCGGTACGGCGCCGCGGAGGAGATCGGGTGCTTCCAGATGACCGACGCCGGCATCGAGGGGCTGACCGACCCGTCGGGGCTGTTCCTGAGCCGCGTCGAGAACCCGGTGCCCGGCACCTGCGTGACCGTCACCGTCGAGGGCCGGCGCCCGCTGCTCACCGAGGTGCAGGCGCTCGTCACCGCCGCGTCCCGGGAGGGCAGTCCGAAGCGGGCCGTCTCCGGCCTGGAGTCCGGCCGGGTCTCGATGGTGCTGGCGGTCGCCGAGAAGCGCGCCGGCGCGACCAAGCTGGCCAGTCACGACGTGCACACCGCCACCGTCGGCGGGGTCCGGGTCACCGACCCCGGGGCCGACCTGGCGCTGCTGCTGGCGGTGCACAGCGCCGCCGACGAGTCGCCCGTCCCCGGCGGCCTGGTGGCCATCGGCGAGGTCGGGCTGTCCGGCGAGGTCCGCCCCGTGACCGGCGTCCAGCGCCGGCTGGCCGAGGCCGCCCGGCTGGGGTTCACCGCGGCGATCGTGCCGGTCGGCAGCGGCCCGCCGCCGGAGGGCATGAAGGTCCTGGAGGTGCTCGACGTGGACACCGCGCTGCGTGCCGTCAAGGCCCTCGCCGGTCGGGCCCGGCGTACCGTGCCGCGACCGTGAGTAGCGGCCGTGACCGAGACGTGACCGACCCGTCGTCCGCCCGCGACCGGTCCGCTCCCTAGACTCGCGGCAACACCTGGGAGGAGCACGCGTGGCAACCACGGACGACTTGCTGCGCAGCACGCTCGCCCAGGTCGCACCCGGCACCGCTCTGCGGGACGGCCTCGAGCGGATCCTGCGGGGCAACACCGGCGCCCTGATCGTGCTCGGCAACGACAAGCTGGTCGACTCGATCTGCACCGGCGGCTTCGACCTCGACGTGGACTTCTCGGCCACCCGGCTGCGCGAGCTGTCGAAGATGGACGGCGCGGTCGTCATCACCGGCGATCTGTCGAAGATCATCAAGGCCAGCGTGCAGCTGGTGCCCGACCCCAGCATCGAGACGCAGGAGACCGGCACCCGGCACCGCACCGCTGAGCGGGTCGCGAAGCAGACCGGCAACCCGGTCATCAGCGTCAGCCAGTCCATGAAGATCATCGCGCTGTACGTCGACGGCCGGCGCTACGTGCTCGACGACAGCGCCGCGATCCTGTCGCGGGCCAACCAGGCGCTCGCCACCCTCGAGCGCTACAAGATGCGCCTGGACGGGGTGGCCGGGACGCTGTCCGAGCTGCAGATCGAGGACCTGGTCACGGTCCGCGACGCGATGGCGGTCAGCCAGCGCCTGGAGATGGTGCGCCGCATCGCCGCCGAGATCGAGGGCTACGTCGTCGAGCTGGGCACCGACGGCCGGCTGCTCATCCTTCAGCTCGACGAGCTGATGGCCGGGGTCGAGGGCGAGCGCGAGCTGGTGGTCCGGGACTACCTCGTGGCGGGCGGCGGCCGCAAGGCCCGCAAGGTCGCCGACGCGCTGGGCGACCTCGACGCGCTGTCCGGCACCGACCTGCTCGACCTGTCGGTCATCGCGCGGGCGGTCGGCTACAGCGGCGGCGTCGACCAGCTCGAGGTGGCGGTGAGCCCGCGCGGCTACCGCCTGCTGGCGAAGGTCCCGCGCCTGCCCAACCCGATCGTCGACCGCCTCATCGAGCACTTCGGCGGTCTGCAGAAGCTGCTGGCGGCGAGCATCGACGAGCTGCAGGCCGTCGAGGGCGTCGGCGAGACCCGCGCCCGCTCGGTGCGCGAGGGGCTCTCTCGGCTGGCCGAGTCGAGCATCCTCGAGCGGTACGTGTAGCCCGGCGGCAGATCGGGCCAAAAGCGCTCCGAGCGGCGTCCGGCCGGGCTAGCCTTCCCCGGCCCGCCGCGGTCTGCGCGGTCCGCCCCGTGGAGCCGTCATGACCCGAACCGCGTTCGTCCGCCGCCGCACGCCTGTCGTGCTGGCCGCCCTCGCCGCCGTGGTCGCGCTCACCGGCACCGGCGCGGTGGTGGCGCACGCCGGCCAGGGTCGCTACCGCTACGACGGCCACCCCACCGACGAGACGGTGGCGACCCGGACCGTGCTGTTCGTCGGCGACTCGGTGCTCGACCAGGCGAGCGGACCCCTGAAGGCCCTCGGCACCCAGCGCGGCAACACCCTCGACATCTGGGCCGTGCCGGGGGCCGCCGCCTGCGACTTCCTGGGCGGCTACAAGCAGCGCCTCACCACGACCAAGCCCGACGAGGTCAGCTTCAGCTTCGCCGGCAACGCCACCTCCGCCTGCATGCAGAAGTACCTGGGCGGCCGGCCGCCGGGCACCCTGTCGCAGGCCCAGCAGGACGCCATCGCCCGCAAGTACTACCTGGACCTGCGGTCACTGGTGCGGACCGGCACGGCGCAAGGCGTCCGGACCTGGCTGGTGCTCCCGATGCAGAACCGGGCCGGCACCTGGCACGGCCAGGTCACCGACGAGCTCATCGTCCGCATGCAGCAGCTCGACCGCGACTACCCGAGCGCCCGGATCGACTCCGGCCCGCGCGACCTGCTCACCCCTGGCGGCACCTTCCGGGCCACGCTGCGCTTCGGCGGCGTGGACCACCCGCTGCGGTACAAGGACGGCACCCACCTGCGGCTGCCGTACGGCTCCACGCTGTGGGCCGAGGCGGCGCTGGCCAGCACCGCGCAGGCACCCCGCTAGGGCCGGCGGGCGGCCTTCTCGGCCCGCCGCTTGGCGACCGTGAACACGATGCCCAGCATCAGCGCGGCCGCGGCCACGAACAGCAGCGCCTGCACGGCCTTGACCAGCGCCACGACGAGCAGCACCACGGCGAGCAGCACAAGCAGGTCGGACAGCAGCTTCCAGCGCATCGGAAGGTTCACAGCAGCAGGGCCTTTCGGGTGCTGTCGACCATCTGCGCGAGGTCGACGAGGAAGACGGGACCGGACGCGCCCCGCAGGACCGCCGCGACGTAGGAGGGCAGCTCCTCCCCGGTCGGGCCGCCGGCGCTGAGCTCCGCGGCGTCGACGACGGCGATGACCCGGTCGACCGCGACGCCGACCAGGTGGTCCGGCGTGCTCTCCAGCACCAGCACGTCGCCGCGGCGCTCGGCGGTGGCGCCGGTCCGCAGGTCAAGCACCGGCAGCGCCGTGCCCCGCAGGTCCAGCACGCCCGCCAGCGGCGGCGTCATGCCCGGCAGGTCGGCGAGGCCCTCGAGGCGGACCACTTCGCGGATCGACAACAGCGGGGCGGCGTACTCGCGGTCGCCGAGCACGAAGGTCACGAGCCCGTTGCTCATCCGACCCCCACATCCCCGACGAGCCGGCGCTCCAGCTGCCGGCACAGCTGGGCCAGCTCGCTCACGCTACGCCCGCCGAGCTCCTCGGCGGTGGCATCACCGGGCTGCAGGCCGAGGGTGTCGGCGGCGGCCGCGTACTCCCGGGCGGCGGCCGACGGGTGGCCGAGCCGCCCGAGCACGCCGGCGAGCAAGAAGTGCGCGAAGCCCATCTCGGGCAACAGGTAGACGGCCTTGCGGAGGTCGACGAGGGCGTCCGCGTCGCGCCCGGCGTCGACCAGCGCCAGGCCCCGCAGGTAGAACGCCTCGGCCCGCAGCGGCGCCGCGGCACTGGCCTGCGCGGCCAGCTCGGCGGCCGCGGCGTACCGACCGGCCCCGAGCGCGGCCCGGGCCTGCGCGAGCACGTCCTCGATGCCGACCGGCGCGGCCGGCTCGACAGCCCGCCGGGCCTTGACCCGCTGCTCCGGGGCGGGCCGCGGCGGGCCCTCGTCCTCGGTGCGCCGGTCGGGCAGCACCGCGCGCCGCTCGGCGGCCGGCTCGTCGAGCCGCCGGTAGACGAACGCCGCCGTCTCGCCGGTGCCGAGCGCGACCAGGCGGAAGTCCTCGCTCACCTGCCAGAGCGTCTCGGAGTGGCCCAGGAACAGGTAGCCCCCGTCGCGCAGGCACTCGTGCAGCCGGGTCATGAGGGCCCGGGTGGTGTCGCGCCCGAAGTAGATCGTGACGTTGCGGCACAGCACCAGGTCGATGCGCTCGCTCGGCGCGAACGGCACGGGCGCGGTGACCAGGTTGTGGTGCCGGAACTCCACGAGCTGACGGACCTCGGGCCGGACCTCGTGGCCGCCGTCCGGCGCCGGCTGGAAGTGCCGGGCCAGGTCGTCGGCGGACGCCAGCTGCACCGCCCGGGCGCCGTACCGGCCGGCCCGGGCGGCCTCCAGGGCGCGGCTGGAGATGTCGGTGGCGATCACCTTCACGTCCCAGCCGCCGGTCGACGGCAGCAGCTCCCGCAGCAGCATCGCGATGCTGTACGGCTCCTCGCCGGTGGAGCAGCCCGCGCTCCAGATCCGCAGCCGCCGACCGTGCTGCTCGGCGTGCCGCAGCAGCTCGGGCAGGACATGGGTGCGCAGCGCCCGCACCTGCGGCGGGTTCCGGAAGAAGTGCGTCTCCTGGATCGTGACCTCGTCCAGCAGCCGCTGCCGCTCCGCGGCGTCGTCGTCGAGCAGCACCAGGTACGACGCCACGTCACGCAGGCCGGTCGCCCGCATCCGCTCGCCGACCGAGTAGGCCATCGACTCCTTGCGGCTCGGGTCGAAGACCAGGCCCGCCGCCCGCGCCAGGCGCACCCGCAGCACCTCGAAGTGCTCGGCGGACAGTGCGATCCTCATGCCCGCCCGACCAGCTCGAGCACCGCCGGGGCGATCTCGCGGACCGGCAGCTGCCGTTCCACGGCGCCGAGCGCGAACGCCGCCTGCGGCATTCCGTAGACGGTGCTGGTGGCCTCGTCCTGGCCGAGGGTCGCGGCACCCCGCGACCGCATCGCCTTCAGACCGGCCGCGCCGTCCCGGCCCATGCCGGTGAGCAGCACACCGACCGCGTCCGGGCCGAGCGCCTCGGCGATGCTGGTGAAGCACTGGTCAATGCCGGGCACGTGGAACTGGCCGGCCTCGGGGGCCGTGCACAGCACCCGCAGCCGGTCGTCCTGGACGAGCAGGTTGCCGCCGCTCGGCGCGATCGTGACGGTCCCGGGCAGCAGCCGCTTGCCGCTGCCTCCGACCACGACCGGGAGCGGCACGAGCTGGTCCAGCCAGGCGGCGAGGCCGGGGATGAACCCCTCGGCCATGTGCTGCACCACCAGGACCGCCTGCTCGAGGTCGACGGGCAGCTCCTTGAGGACGGCGAGCAGCGCCTGCGGCCCACCGGTGGAGGCGCCGAGGGCGATCAGCTTCACCCCCGGCCGCAGCTCCGCGTCGGCGCGCGGGGCCGGGACGGTCAGGCTCAGCCGGCTGCCCGGCGGTGGACTGCTCGCCCGCAGCCGACCGCGGGGGTGGGTGATGACCCGGATCCGGGCGGCGACCCGGAGCCGCCGGCGGATCTGGTCGGCGTACTCCTCGAGGGTGCCCGGGTCGTCGGGCGAGGGCTTGGCGAGCACGTCGACGGCACCGGCGGCGAGCGCCTCCAGCGCGTTGGCGCTCTGCTCGCCGTCGACGTGGGCGCTGTAGACGAGGATCGGCGTCGGGCTGGCGGCCATGATCCGCTCGATCGCCTCGATGCCGCTCATCACCGGCAGGTCGAGGTCCATGAGTACCGCGGCCGGACGCAGCCGGGCGACGAGGGCCACCGCCTCCTTGCCGTTGCGGGCCTCGCCGACCACGGTGAAGCTGGGGTCGGCCTCGACCGCGGTGCGCACGAACCGGCGCTGCACGGCCGAGTCGTCGACGACCACCACCGCGGTCTTCGGCGGCGTCAGGGGCGCGGTCACGGCGTCCAGACCCGCAGCAGCGCCAGCAGCTGCTCGACGGGGCCGTCCGGCAGCTGCGACTCGACGGCGCGGGCCAGCCGGGCGATCTCGGGCTCCCCGACGATCCAGGCGCCGCTGGCCAGGGTGTGGGCGTCCCGGCGGGCCTCCTCCAGGTCGGCGCGGGCCGCCAGCCGGGGCAGCCGCTCGGCGACCTCCTCGGCGAAGGCCAGCCGTAGGTCGGCCAGGGCGTCCGGCGGGACGAGGGCACGCCCGGTCTGCTCAGCCACTCCCGCAACCCACTCCCGTAGCCCTGATGCTGGACGTCTCGGGTGTTGTCGTCCCGTTCCGGGGGGTGCTTGAGCCGGTCAGGCCTGGATGCGGAAGACCGCGACGTCCGCGCGGAGCGTCCCGACCCGGCCGACGAGGCGGTAGGTGCCGGCCTGGGCCTGCGCCTTGGTGCCCGCGCAGGCCGGCTTGGAGCGCTTCCCGGCCCAGGTCAGCGGCACCGCCCGGGTGCCCCCGGCCTCGATCCGGGTGGGGGCCTTGCCCTTCCCGGGCATGCAGTCGTCGCTGGACCAGATCCGGTCCTGGCCGCTGAAGACCAGCACCTCGACCGCGCCGGTGCCCAGGTCACGCGTGCACGGCTGGGCCGACGTGTTGGTGACGACCAAGGTGAGCTTCGGCGAGGTGCCGACCGGGTAGCTCGGGGCGTCGGTGGTGGCCGACAGCCGCAGCACCGCGTCGCTGCAGGCCGCGACGGCCGGGGCGACGGTCCGGGCCGGGCTGGGCCGCACGCTCGTGGTCGGGGTCGGCGTCGGGGTGCTGCCGGCCGCCGAGCCGCTCGGGCTGTCGTTGCCGGCG
>JAOPVD010000206.1 GCA_025966295.1 Frankiales bacterium
CTGCCCCGGTCGCGGACGAGCTCGAGGACTGAGTGCCTGAGCTGCCCGAGGTGGAGGTCGTCCGCCTGGGCCTCGAGAAGGGCGTGGCCGGTCGCACGATCGGCGCCGTCGACGTCCACCACCCGCGCGCCGTGCGCCGGCACGACGCCGGTCCACGCGACTTCGTCGACCTGCTGGCCGGCCGCACGGTCGTGGCCGCGCGCCGGCGCGGGAAGTACCTGTGGCTGCCGCTGGACTCCGGCGACGCCCTCACCGGCCACCTCGGGATGAGCGGCCAGCTCCTCGTGGTCCCGCCGGACAAGCCGGTCGAGACCCACCTGCGGATCCGGTTCGCGTTCACCGACGGCGGTCGCGAGCTGCGCTTCATCGACCAGCGGACCTTCGGCGGGCTGCTGGTGGTGGCCGGGGGAGCGGAGCTGCCCAGCACCATCGCCCACATCGCCCGCGACCCACTCGACCCGGAGTTCGACGACGAGCTGTTCGTCAGCCGGCTGCGCCGCAAGCAGTCCGGCGTGAAGCGGGCGCTGCTCGACCAGACGCTCGTCAGCGGCATCGGCAACATCTACGCCGACGAGGCCCTCTGGCGGGCCCAGCTGCACGGCGGCCGGGCCACCGAGGCGGTCACCGGGCCGAAGGCGCGGGAGCTGCTCGGCCACGCCCGCGACGTGCTCGGCGAGTCGCTCGCGCAGGGCGGTACCTCCTTCGACGCGCTGTACGTGAGCACCGACGGCGTCAGCGGGCTGTTCGAGCGCTCCCTCAACGCCTACGGCCGGGAGGGCGAGCCCTGCTACCGGTGCGGCACGCCGATCCGGCGGGAGGCCTGGATGAACCGCAGCTCCTACTCCTGCCCGCGCTGCCAGCCCCGGCCGCGCGCGCCCCGCTGAGGGCTACCGGCGGCGCTCCAGGGCCGTGCGGACAGCCGGCGGGACGGTGCCGTCGGCCTGCCGCGGCGTCCAGGCCTCCGACCGCACCCACTCCGACCCGCACCCGCGGCACGCCAGCTTTTCCTCAGCGCCGTACGACGCCTTGGTGGCGACCCAGTCGCACCGGTTCAGGCAGGGGTTCACGGCCAGCACGGCTCTAGTCTCGGGCACGTGGAGACGGTGCGCCTGACGGCGTTCGTGAAGGGCCGGGTGCAGGGCGTGGGGTTCCGCTGGTGGACCCGGGCCCGGGCGCTCGAGCTCGGGCTGGCCGGCAGCGCCACCAACCTCGCCGACGGGCGGGTCCAGGTGGTCGCGGAGGGGCCGGAACCGGCCTGCCGCGCGCTGCTCGCCCAGCTGCCCGGCGGCCCCGGGCAGGTCGAGTTCGTCGCCGAGCGCTGGGGGCCGGCGCGGGGGGAGCAGGGCTTCCGGGAGCGGTGACGCAGCGTGTCCTGTACGTCACACGGCCGTGATGGCTACGTGACCTGCGCCTTGACCCGGACCGGCTCAGGTGGCATCCTTCAGGCACCGCCCCTGTGCCACTGCCAGGCGCTTGGACACCTCAGCGTGGAGGCTTCTTCGATGGCGAAGGCCCTGTTCGGTCATGTCGGTGTCGGCACCGATCTCCGCCTTGCCGCGGAGGTGCGCCGCCTGCGTGCCAGGGTCCTGGAGCTCGAGGACGAGCTGGGCCGAGTAGCCGCCGCCAACGACGCGCTGGTCGCCGCGGTCCACGTCGAGGACGACATCCGGGTGCTGACCCAGCCGCAGCCGGCGCTCACCTGAGCTGAGCCGAACAAGGGCGCTTTCCCCTCCGGGGAGGCGCCCTTCGTCGTGCGGGGGCGGGCGGCGGTCAGCCGTTGGTGACGAGTGCCGTCCGGATCTGCCGGGTCGGCCCGGAGGCGACGCTGATGTTGACGGTGACGGTCGGCGTGACCAGCAGCACACCGCTGAGCGTTGCGCGGATGTGCAGCCGGCTGCCCGCCGCTGCGGGCGCCGCCGGCGAGGCCGAGAACTTCGCGCTGTCGGCCGGCGTCCACGAGGTGCCGATCTTCGTCACGGTGGCCGTGCAGGTCGTGGTGTTCGTCCAGGTGCCGCCGACACAGGCCTCGAGGACGACCGTCGGCGCCTGGAGCGTGACGGGGCCCACGACCACGTTGTACGACGCCGCGGTGACGGCCAGGGTGCCGGTGTTCACGGCTTCGAACAACAGCACATGCGTCAGGGCCGTGAAGCCGAGGGTCAGCGGGGCCGCCGCCGGGGTCGCTGCGCCCGAGGGGGCCGGAACCACGGCCCAGCTGCCGGACGTGACGGACGTGGAGGCCGAGGTGACCCGGGCCTGGACCGCGGCGTGCGCCGACCCTCCGGTACCCACCACGAGCAGCCCTAGGAGGGCGGTCGCTGTCGCGACCGCCCTCCTGAGGTTCATGCTGCGAGCCATGGTGGCTGCCGGGGTCCTTTGCTAGGCGTTGGTGGTGGTGGCGGTGCGCTGGTCCTCGCTGAACGTGTAGGTCAGCGAGGTGTTCAGGCCCTGCATGGTGCCGGCCGGCAGCACGCCGTTGGTGACCGTCTCGGTGCCGTCCAGGTGCACCGACAGCTTGAGGTAGTAGGTCGCGCCCGGGGCCGGGTCGATCGGGCCACCGAAGTTGGTCCGGGTGCCCAGGGTCGAGACCTGGGACTTGGCCACCATGGTGGTCTCGGTGCCGCCGACCGCCGGGGTCGCGATCGCGGCGCTGCAGAAGCCGGTGGCGGCGATGTAGGGCCCCGAGCAGCGGGAGACGCTGACCGACAAGCCCTTGGGGGTGGTGCTGGTGGCGTTGCTGCTCAGGACGTTGGCGGTCCCGGTCGTCACCGCGAAGCCCAGGTTCTTGCCGTCCAGGGTGCCGCTGTTGGTGAGGGCGACGAAGCGGTTCTCGATGTCGCCGGGGGCCATGTTGGTGATGGCCGTGCTCAGCGCCGCACCGCTGGCGGTCATCTCCAGCTTGAGGGTGCCGCTGTCCACGCTCTTGGGCGTGGCGTTGGTCGCCTCGGCGGTGATGCTGGCGAAGACGCCGGAGCCGGTGAGGGCCAGGGCGCCGACGCCGAAGGAGGCGGCGACGAGGGTCCGGGTACGGCGACGGTCGTTCTCGGGACGGGAGTGCTTGGACATGAGGTGTGGCTCCTTGTCAGGCGGGGCGGGGAGAGTGCCGCGGCCCGAAGGAGCCGAGGATGAGGCGGGTGCCGGACACGGCGACGACCGTGCCCAGCAGGACGAGCAGGACCGTGTTGAGGCCCTTCCAGTGCAGGGCGTGCAGCGCGCGCCCGAGGTGCGGTACGGAGAAGAAGGCCTTCGGGACAGTCGTCCCGGTGAACTTGGCCTTCCAGGCGTCGGGCGAGGAGTTGGCGTCGCCCTTGGTGGTGATGACCGGGTCGGCCGGGTTGCCGGTGACCGTGTGGACACGGTGCATGTACGTCGCGCTGTCCCCGGGCGGGGTGAACACGATGACGTCGCCGGGACGGATGTCCGACACGGGGACGGGCCGGGACAGGACGAGGGCACCGGGGTCGAAGGTGCCGCGCATGCTGCCGGTCAGGACGGTCTGGGTGGACACGTGCAGGGTGACGACCGCCAGGGAGGCGCCGAGCAGGGCCAGTGCGCCCAGGCCGAGGGCGGTGGTCCACAGCGCCGGCCGGAAGTTGCCCACCCCGGCGAGCAGCCGCGCGGGGTTGCGGCTGCATGCGGCGTGACAGCCCTTACTGGCCATCTCATCTCCTCCTGAAGAACTGGTCCCCCAAGATCTCGTCCGGCCCCACGTGGCAGCGCATGGCTCAGGAGGACGGTTTCGCTGGGCACAGATGGGCAGATTGCCTAGGCCGAACGGCGTAAGCCGATGACGGAATGGGCGCTGTGTCCCGGTTCCAGCCCCCAAGTGACGCGCGCGGCGGGCCTGCACCGGCGCGGGCCGCACCGCCGGTAGAGTCCTTCCTGGCCTTCCCCCTGCGTGCCAGACCCGGCCGGACGACAGGCGATCAGTGCACCTCAAGAGCCTCACGCTGAAGGGCTTCAAGTCCTTCGCCTCCCCGACGACCCTGCGCTTCGAGCCGGGCATCACCTGCGTGGTGGGTCCCAACGGCTCCGGCAAGAGCAACGTCGTCGACGCCATCGCCTGGGTGCTCGGCGAGCAGGGCGCGAAGGCGCTGCGCGGCGGGAAGATGGAGGACGTCATCTTCGCCGGAACGCCCGGCAAGGCGCCGCTGGGCCGGGCCGAGGTCACGCTCACGATCGACAACACCGACGGCGCGCTGCCGATCGAGTACGCCGAGGTCAGCGTCACCCGGCTGATGTTCCGCGACGGCGCGTCCGAGTACTCCATCAACGGGACCAAGTGCCGCCTGGTGGACCTCCAGGAGCTGATGAGCGACAGCGGCATCGGTCGCGAGCTGCACGTCGTCGTCGGCCAGGGGCAGCTCGACGCGGTGCTGAGCGCCCGGCCGGAGGACCGGCGGTCGGTCATCGAAGAGGCCGCCGGCGTCCTCAAGCACCGCAAGCGCAAGGAGAAGGCGCTCCGCAAGCTCGACGCCATGTCGGCCAACCTCACCCGGCTGCAGGACCTCACCGCCGAGCTGCGCCGCCAGCTCAAGCCGCT
>JAOPVD010000218.1 GCA_025966295.1 Frankiales bacterium
CATGGTGTGCACGTGCGCGTGCACTGAGAGGCGTCGTCGTGCCCGGCCCGAGCCCGTCCACCAGCCCGGAGGCGTCCGCCTCGAAGCCCGCCGTCAGCCGGCGCCCGGCCGCGAAGAAGGCCCCCGCGAAGAAGGCCCCCGCCAAGAAGGCGGCGCCCACGAGGGCCGCCGCCGCTTCGACGGCCAGGACGGCGACGGCTGCCTCGACGGCGGCTCCGGTCAGCTACGCCGGCCAGCCGTGGCTCGCCCAGTACCCCCAGGGCGTCCCGGCCACCTACGAGTTCCCGAAGATCTCGCTGACCCGGCTGCTCGACGACGCCACCGCGTCCTTCCCGGACCACGTGGCGCTGGCCTTCCTCGGCGCCAAGACGACGTACCGGGAGCTCAAGACCCAGGTCGACCGGTTCGCCGGCGCGCTGGCCGGCCTCGGCGTCACCAAGGGCGACCGGGTCGCCCTCGTGCTGCCCAACTGCCCGCAGAACGTCATCGCCTTCTTCGCCGCGCTGCGCCTGGGCGCCGTCGTGGTGGAGCACAACCCGCTGTACACCGAGGCCGAGCTCACCCACCAGCTCGCCGACTGCGGCGCCAAGGTGGTCGTCTGCCTCGACCGGGTCTACGACACCGTCGCCAAGGTCAAGCCGCACACCGCCGTCGAGCACGTCATCACGACCTCGCTCGTCGACTACCTGCCGCGGCTCGACAAGCTCAAGCTCAAGCTGCCGGTGGCCAAGGCCAAGAAGAAGCGCGCCGAGATCTCCGCGGTGCTGCCCAAGGGCGCCGGCGTGAAGGACTTCAGCGCGCTGCTCAAGGGCGCTGCGCCGGCGAACCGCCAGACGCCGGTCGACTCCACCGACCTGGCGCTGCTGCAGTACACCGGCGGCACCACCGGGCTGTCCAAGGGCGCCATGCTCACGCACGGCAACCTGGTCTCCAACGCCTACATGAACCGGCTCTGGGACACCGAGGCGAAGGCCGGCAAGGAGGTCACCCTCGCGGTGCTGCCGCTGTTCCACGCCTACGGCCTCACCGTCGCGATGACCAACACCATCCTGCTGGGCGGCACCCTGGTGCTGCTGCCCCGCTTCGACCTCGACCTGGTCTTCGACGCCATCGACGAGTGGAAGCCGACGTTGTTCCCTGGCGTCCCCCCGATCTACAAGGCCATCGCCGACAGCCCCAAGGCGAAGTCGCACGACCTCAAGAGCATCCGGCTGTGCGTCTCCGGCGCGATGAAGCTGCCGGTCGAGATCGCCGAGCAGTTCACCCGGATCTCCGGAGCCACCCTGATCGAGGGCTACGGCATGACGGAGACCTCCCCGTCGACGCACGCCAACCCGATCGACGGCGGCGGCAAGCCCGGCAGCATCGGCCTGCCGCTCCCCGGCACCCGCTGCAAGATCGTCGAGCAGGACGACCCCTCCCGCGAGGTCGCGCCCGGCCAGCCGGGCGAGCTGGCCATCGCCGGTCCGCAGGTCTTCCAGGGCTACTGGGGCCGGCCCGACCAGCAGGGCGTCTTCACCGCGGACGGCTACGTGCTGACCGGCGACGTCGCGGTCATGGACGACGAGGGGTACTTCACCATCGTCGACCGCAAGAAGGAACTCATCATCGCGGGCGGATTCAACATCTACCCCTCCGAGGTGGAGGAGGTGCTGTTCACCCTCGACGGCGTCGCGGACGCGGTCGTGGTCGGCGTCCCGGACCGGTACCGCGGCGAGACCGTCAAGGCCTACATCGTGAAGGCGCCGGGCGCCCAGCTGAGTGAGGACGAGGTCATCGCGCACTGCGCCGCCTCGCTGACCGCCTACAAGGTCCCGAAGCTGGTGGAGTTCCGCACCGAGCTGCCGCGCACCGTCGTGGGCAAGGTCCTGCGCCGGGTGCTCGTCGAGCAGGAGCGCGCCAAGGCGGCCGGCGGCAACACCCAGCCGGGCTCGGTGCCAGCCAGCGCCCCCAAGGCCGCGACGGCCCGCGCCGAGGTGCCCGGCGCGGACGCCGCTCCCGCGAAGAAGGTCGCGGTGGCCAAGAAGGTCGCGGCGGCGAAGGCCCCTGCCAAGAAGGCGCCTGCCAAGAAGGCCACCGCGGCCGCGGCCGCGCCGGTCGCCAAGAAGGCGCCGGTGAAGAAGGCCGCCGCGAAGGCGCCGGTGAAGAAGGCGCCCGCCGCCAAGGCCGTCGCTCCCAAGGCGCCGGCTACCGACGCCTGACGGCGGGGCGTCGTACCTTGGTCGGGTGACCCGCGTCCTCGTCGTCGACAACTACGACAGCTTCGTCTTCAACCTCGTGCAGTACCTCGGCCAGCTCGGGGCCGAGACCGTGGTGCGCCGCAACGACGAGGTGAGCGGCAAGGACGTCAAGGGGTACGACGGCGTCCTGCTGTCGCCGGGTCCGGGGACGCCCGAGCAGGCCGGTGCCTCGGTCGAGCTCGTCGGTGCCTGCGAGGACACCGGCGTCCCGATGCTCGGCGTCTGCCTCGGGCACCAGGCCATCGCCGTCGCGCACGGCGCCACCGTCAGCCGCGCACCCGAGCTGCTGCACGGCAAGACCAGCGAGGTGGTGCACGAGCACGCCGGCGTGCTGCACCAGCTCCCCACGCCGTTCACCGCGACCCGGTACCACTCGCTGGCGGTCGAGGAGGACACCCTGCCGGCTGAGCTGCAGGTGACCGGCCGCACCGCCGGCGGCGTGGTGATGGCGCTGCGGCACCGCGACAAGCCGGTGGAGGGCGTGCAGTTCCACCCCGAGTCGGTCCTCACCCAGGGCGGTCACACGCTGCTCGCCTCCTGGCTGCAGCAGTGCGGGGACACCCGGGCGCACACGCTCGCGCCGGCGCTCGCGCAGCGGGTCGAGGACAAGCGGCTGGCCGCGTTCGCCTGAGCCGCAGCTAGGGCGTGGGGGTGCCGCCCGGGGTGGGCGACGGCGTCGTGCCGGGCCCGCTCGAGACCTCGAGGATCACGTCGGAGCCGCGGGCAGCGAGGACGTTGACCGGGCTCTGTCCGATCACCGTGCCAGCCGGCTCCGCCGCGGCGACGTACTTCAGCCCGGTGCCGAAACCGGCCTGGTCCAGCGTGGCGATCGCCGCCTCTTGCGTGGTCTGGCGGACGTCCGGGACCAGCACGTTGCCGGACGCGACGACCAGGGTCACCGTGGTCCGGACCGGCACCGTGGCCCCGGGCGCGGGCGACATGGCGAGCACCTGGCCGGCCGGCACGTTGCCGTCGCGTGGGGTCACCTTCACCACCAGCTTGCCCTGCTCGAGGGCGGCCTCCGCCTCGGCCTGCGAGCGGCCGACCAGGGCCGGTACGACGGTGCGCTCGGCACCCTTGGAGACCGTCAGGTCCACCGCGCCGCCCTTGCGGACGAGGAAGTTCTTGTCGGGGCTCTGGGCGACGACGGTTCCGACCGGCTTGGCGTCGAAGACACCGGTCACCTTGCCGACCTGCAGGCCGCCGGCGGCGAGCTGCGCGGCGGCGGCCTGCTGCGACAACCCGACGACGCCGGGCGGCTTGATGAGGTGGTTGTCGTTGCCCAGCAGCGCATGCACCAGCAGGCCCGAGCCGAGGGCCACGAGCAGCAGCAGCAGGCCGTACAGCGTGTAGACCAGGGTCCGGCTCCGCTCGGGGCGCGGCTCGCGGTCCTCGTCGCCCGCGGTGCTGGTGGTGCTGGCGAGGACCGGGGTCGCGAGGACCGGCTGGCCGGCCACGGCGCGCAGCAGGTCCTCGCGCATCTCGTCCGCGGACTGGTAGCGGTTGGCCGGGTTCTTGGCCATCGCCTTGAGGACCACGGCATCGACGTCGGACGGCAGCGACGGGTCGTACTCGGACGGGGGGACCGGGTCCTCGCGGACGTGCTGGTAGGCGACCGCGACTGGCGAGTCGCCCACGAACGGCGGCGCGCCGGTGACCAGCTCGTACAGCAGGCAGCCGGTGGAGTACAGGTCGGAGCGGGCGTCGACGTGCTCACCGCGGGCCTGCTCGGGCGACAGGTAGGCGGCGGTCCCGATGACGGCCTGGGTCTGGGTCATCGTCGATTCGTTGCCGGCCGCGGCCCGGGCGATCCCGAAGTCCATGACCTTCACCTCGCCGCGCGAGGTGAGCATGACGTTGGCCGGCTTGATGTCGCGGTGCACCATGCCGGCGGCGTGCGCCACGTCGAGGGCAGCGCAGATGTCGGCGGTGACCTCGAGGGCGCGTGCGGGCAGCAGCCGGCCCTCGGTGGTCAGGATGTCGCGCAGGGTGCGGCCGTCGACGTACTCCATGACGATCCACGGCACGCCGCGGTCGTCCTCGCCGGTGTCATAGACGGCGACGACCGACGGCGCATCCAGCGAGGCGGCCGACTGCGCCTCGCGGCGGAACCGGGCCTGGAAGGACGGGTCGCGGGCCAGGTCCTCGCGCAGCACCTTCACCGCGACGTCCCGGCCCAGCCGCACGTCGGTGCCGTGCAGCACCTCCGCCATCCCGCCGCGGCCGATCACGTCACCGAGGCGGTAGCGGTTGCCGAGCAGCTGGTCCGTGGTCACCTGCCGAGCACCGCCCGCATCACCCGCTGGGCGATCGGTGCCGCCAGCTTGCCTCCGGTGGCGTCGGCGCCGTAGCCCGAGCGGTGGTCCAGGAACACCGCGACCGCGACCTTCGGGTCGTTGGCCGGCGCGAAGCCGATGAACCACACGTTGGGGCGGGCGCCGGCGGCGCCCTGCGCGGTGCCGGTCTTGCCGGCCACCCGGACGTTGGCGATGCGGGCGGCGGAGCCGGTGCCGTTGCTGACGACCCGCTCCATCATCGCGGTGAGCTGGCTCGCGACCGTCGCGCTGACCGCCTTCGACCAGACCTCGGGCTTGGCCAGGTCGAGCCGGGACAGGTCGGGGGCCTGCAGCTCCTGCACGAGGTAGGGCTTCATGAGCTCGCCGCCGTTGGCGACGCCCGCCGCCACCATCGCCATCTGCAGCGGGGTGGCCTGCACGTCCTTCTGGCCGATTGCCGACTGCGCGAGGAAGACCTTCGGCATCGTGCCGCTCTCGGTCGTGACCACGCTCTTGGCGATCCGCTGCGGCAGCTGCAGGTCGTTGCGCCCGAAGCCGAACGCCTCTGCCTGCTTGACCAGCGCGTCCTGCCCGATCTTGGTGCCGAGCAGGGCGAAGGCGGTGTTGCAGGAGGTCGCGAGCGCGTCGGCCAGCGACTGCTTGCTGTTGCTGCCGCAGGTCTCGCCGGCGAAGTTGCGGATCGGGCGGCCCGGACCGAACGACGCCGACGGCGGTGCGTCGATGACGGAGTCGGGCGTGTAGCCCCTGCTCAGGGCGGCCGCGGCGGTGACCACCTTGAACGTCGAGCCGGGGGCGTAGCGCGCCTCGACGGCGCGGTTGACCAGCGGGTCGAGCGGGTCCGCGACCAGCTTCTGGTAGTTCTCGCGGATGGCCGGCCCGTCGTGCGACGACAGCGTCGACGGGTCGTACGACGGGCTGCTGGCCATCGCGAGGACGGCGCCGGTCCGCGGGTCGAGGGCGACCACCGCACCGACCTTGCCCTTCAGGGCGTCGAACGCGGCCTGCTGTGCGGCCCGGTTCAGGGTGAGGACGACCGAGCCGCCCTTCACCTGCCGTCCGGTGATGTAGTCCGACAGCCGGCGTACCAGCAGCCGCTCGTCGTCGCCGGACAGGATCGGGTTCTCGAGCAGCTCGATGCCGGTGTAGCCGTAGATGAAGGAGGCGAAGCCGGTGACCGGGGCGTAGACCTCGTTGCCCGGGTAGGTCCGCAGGTACTTCAGGGCATCGGTGGTCGCGACCGACCTGGCGACGGCCAGCCGCTGCTTGCCGGTGCCGATGACGATCGGACCGCGCTCCCGGTCGTAGGTGCGGAGCAGCACCCGACGGTTCTTGGGATCGTTGCGGTAGTCCTTGGCCTTGACGACCTGGATCCAGTTGACCTGCAGCAGCAGCAGGCCGAACAGCACCAGGCAGGCGACGGCGACCCGACGGAGGGGACGGTTCATGAGCGGCGCACCACCGTGGTGGGCGCTGCGGCCAGGGTGGCGCGCGCGGTCGCTGGGCTGACCGGGGCCGGCGCGGGCCGGCGGGCGGCGTCGCTGATCCGCAGCAGGAGGGCGACCAGCACGTAGTTGCTCACGACCGAGGAACCGCCGTAGGAGAGGAACGGAAGGGTGACGCCGGTCAGGGGGATCAGGCCGGTGACGCCGCCTGCGATGACGAAGACCTGCAGCGCCAGCGCGAACGCCAGCCCACCGGCGAGCAGTTTGCCGAAGGAGTCGCGGCACGACAGCGCCGCGCGCAGCCCCCGCTCGGCGATGAGCAGGAAGACCAGCAGCACGGCCATGACGCCGACCAGGCCCATCTCCTCGCCGATGGCCGCGAGGATGAAGTCGGTCTTGGCGTACGGCACGGTTCCGGGCGCGCCCTCACCCAGGCCGGTGCCGAAGATGCCGCCGGTCCCCATCCCGAACAGGCCCTGCACCAGCTGGTAGCCCTGGCCGCTCGTGTAGGAGAACGGGTCCAGCCAGGTGTCCACCCGACGTTGCACGTGGTCGAACAGGTGGTACGCCGCCAGGCTCGAGCCGGCGAACAGGCCGAGGCCGATGAGCAACCAGCTGGTCCGCTCGGTGGCGATGTAGAGCATCACCACGAAGATGCCGAAGAACAGCAGCGAGCTGCCGAGGTCCTTCTCCCGCACCAGCACCGCGATGGAGGCCGCCCAGGCGAGCAGCACCGGTCCGAGGTCACGGGCCCGCGGCAGGTCGATGCCCATCACCCGGCGGCTGGCCAGCGACAGCACGTCACGCTTGCTCACCAGGAAGGCGGCGAAGAACACCATCAGCAAGATCTTGGCGACCTCGCTGGGCTGGATCGTGATCGGACCGAGCCGGATCCAGAGCCGGGCGCCGTTGATGGTGGCGCCGACGCCGGGCAGCGCCGGCAGCAGCAGGAGCACCAGGCCGACGGCGGCGCAGGTGTAGGCGTACCGGGACAGTCGGGTGTGGTCGCGCACCAGCACCAGCAGCCCGACGAAGGCGGCCACCCCGATCACGGTCCAGATGAGCTGCAGCGGTGCGTCGGCGCGCGGCAGCGCCCGGCCGCTCTGGCGGGCGCGCTCCATGGCAGCGAAGTCCAGCCGCCGGATCATCACGATGCCCAGCCCGTTGAGGAGCGCGACCAGCGGCAGCAGCAGCGGGTCGGCGTAGGGCGCGAAGCGACGGACCGCGAGGTGCGCGAGGCCGTACAGGACCCCGAGGCCGAGGGCGTAGCCGAGGGTCCCGCCGCCCGGCGACCCGGTCGTGGAGACCTGCACCGCGGTGTAGCCCAGGGTGGCGAGGCCGGTGGCGAAGACCAGCAGACCCAGCTCGGTCCCGCGCTTGGTGCCGACCGGCCGGGTGAGGGCGGGCGAGGTCATGGGCACGGGCTCGCGGTGGCGGCCGGTCCGGGCGCCGAGCTCGCCGTCGGGGTGGCGCTCGGTCGGGGGCTGGCACCCGCCGAGGGGGTGGGCCCGGGCGCGAGGGTGCTGCAGTCGGCGGCGGTGAGCAGCCGCTCCACGATGGCCTGGGCGTCGCGCTGGTTGACGGCGACGATGCCGTCGGCGAGGCGCTGCTGCTCGATCTCCGAGAGCCGGTCACGGCTCAGGGGGGTGCGCACCTGCACCTCCTGGAGCGGGACGCCGGCGATGCTGCCGCTGACCCCCCGGAACACCGCGACCTGGTCGCCGTCGAGCCCGACGTAGTACTGCGACCGGACGTAGGTCCAGCCGGCGCCGGCGCCGAGCAGCACCAGGACCAGCGTCGCGAGGCCGACGAACACGGCCCGCCGGCGGCCGCGGTGGGGGGTCGGGACCGGCGGTGCGCTGGGCCGCGCCGGCGGAGTGTCGCGGCCCTCGGC